>NZ_SSOK01000020.1:0-154 GCF_029871195.1 Pseudomonas sp. BN415 | reverse complement strand
CCCCAGCCCCTCTCCCGGAGGGAGAGGGGTGACTCGCGCTGGCGAGGCACGAACCATCCTGAAGCCCACACGGGCCTGACACCAGGCCGGTAAGGTGAGGCAGCGACTACGCCCCTTCAGGAGGCCGAGCGGAATCGTTGCGCAGGGGGACGAG
>NZ_SSOK01000019.1:153-67552 GCF_029871195.1 Pseudomonas sp. BN415 | reverse complement strand
CCCCATTCCTTGCCGTCGGTGACTGCGCCGACATGCACGTTGTCGCCGCTGATGTAGCGGTTCATCAGGGTCAGGCCGGGAACGCCGAGGGCGGCGAAGTTGTAGTCGTGGCGCACCTGCCAGGATTCTTCCTTGGCGTTGTCGTAGCTGGAGTTGTAGCTGTCGTTGGCCAGGGTGCCGCCGCTGGTGCCGTTGACGCGCATCCAGGCATCGTCGCCACTGACTTTCTGCAGGCCGACATAGAAGGTGCTGCCGCCGTACTTGGCCGACAGCAGGGCCGACCAGGTGCGGTTGTCGAGGTCACCGGCCAGGGCGCTGCCGTTCTCCTTGCCGTTGAAGTAGCCAAGGTTGGCGCCCAGGGTCCAGTCACCGACAGGCTGGCTGTGTATCACTTGCAGGTACTGCTGCTGGTAGATGTCTTCCAGTTCGGCGTACCACAGGCCAACCAGGGTGCGCTTCTCGTTGAAGGCGTATTCGCCGCCAGCGAAGTTGAAGCGATCGGAAGTGAAGGCGGCGCGGCCGTTCATGGACATGTCGTCCAGGCTCGCGTCGTTGCGCGGGCTGTTCTGGCGGAACTGGCCGCCATACAGCGTCAGGCCGTCGATTTCCTGGGAAGTGACCTGACCGCCCTGGAAGGTCTGCGGCAGCGAGCGACCGTCGTCGGAACGCAGGATCGGCAGCACCGGCATCCACTCGCCGACCTTCAACTCGGTCTTGGAGACGCGCATCTTGCCGGCCATGGCCAGGCGACCGAAGTCGTCGGCGGGGCGGCCGTCGTCATGCACCGGCAGCAGTTGGGTACCGCGGGTGCCCTTGCCGCCATCGAGCTTGACCGAGAGCAGGCCGAGCATGTCGACACCAAAGCCCACCGGCCCTTCGGTGAAGCCGGACTTGGCATCGAGGATGAAACTCTGGGTCCATTCCTCGCCCTTGCCCTGAGGGTAGGTCGGGTTCACGAAGTTGCGGTTGATGTAGAAGTTGCGCAGGTTCAGGCCGACCTTGGCGTCTTCGGTGAAACCGGCGGCCTGGACGCTGGCGGGCAGCAAGGCGAGGCCGCAGGCAAGGCTGCCGGCGGCTACGACGGTGGAGTGGAGGGCGGTGCGGAGGATCATTGTTGTTGTGCTCCGGGGTTTCTTGGGTTGAGCCGACCCCCTGCGCGCGGCAAGCGCACATCGACATGGCGGGGGCATCGTGAAGCCCTGGGTTCAGGGCGCTATCTGGCCGGGTGGCCAGCCATCAGCCGCGGCTAGCCGTCGGCGAATCCGCTGGACGCTGTCATGGCGCGAATCAGGGAATGGGGGGTGGTCCGGCAAGAGGAGCCGGCACTGGGTGACGTGGTGGAGCCTGGAGCGTGAAGGGTCATGATCGAGGCCTGTATGAAGTCTTGTTGTTATTTTCGTCATACGTTGTCGTACAACATAGGTCGGATTATCAACATCTGGCTTTGCCGTTGTCAACGCGAATACGGCTTTAGTCCAATGGATAGGGGTAGAAGGGAAAAGGGGTATTTGCGTGGTTGTACGATAACGTCGGGGTAGACCGGGCCAATAGATCGGCCCGGCTTCCTGCCACGCGGTCAGAACTGGTAGCTGAGGGTGGCGGTCACGTTGCGCTTCTCGCCGAAGTAGCAGAAGTCGAGGCTGTAGCAGGACGCCACGTAGTCTTCGTCCAGCAGGTTGTTGGCGTTCAGGCTGAGGTCCAGGCCTTTCATGCCCAGCTTGCCCAGGTCGTAGCCGATAAGGGCATCCACCAGGGTATAGGAGGGCACGTGCTGGGTGTTTTCCTTGTCCGCCCAGGTCTTGCCGACATAGCGCACGCCGAGGCCGGTGCGCAGGCCGTCGAGTGCGCCGGCGTTGAAGTGGTAGTCACCCCAGATGGAGGCCATGTGCTCGGGCGCCTGGTTCGGGGTGTTGCCCTGGTTGCCGTCCAGCGCCTTGGCGTAGGTGATGTCGGTGTAGGTGTAGC
The DNA here is from genome assembly GCF_029871195.1 of Pseudomonas sp. BN415. Taxonomy (NCBI): domain Bacteria; kingdom Pseudomonadati; phylum Pseudomonadota; class Gammaproteobacteria; order Pseudomonadales; family Pseudomonadaceae; genus Pseudomonas; species Pseudomonas sp. BN415. The sequence goes on along the minus strand of NZ_SSOK01000019.1, from coordinate 65,587 downwards.
TGGCCAGTAACTTGAAGTTCTCGGTGACCTGGGTATGGGCTTCCAGTTCGATGCCTTTGGAGCGCACCTCACCCACCGAGGTGTAGAAGTTGTCCTGCGGCAGCTTGGAAGCGACGTTCTGCTGGGTGATATGGAACACCGAGGCGGTGTACATGCTGGCGCTGCCTTCGGGCTGGAACTTCAGGCCCGCTTCCCACTGCTTGCCTTCGGTGGGCTCCAGGGCTTTGCCGGCTGCGTCTGAGTAGGCGTTTGGGTTGAACGACTCGGAGTAGCTGATGTAGGGCGCGATGCCGTTGTCGAAGAGGTAGAGCACGCCGGCGCGGCCGGTGAATTTGCTCCACTGTTCGTCGCTCTTGGTGCCGGCCGTGCGGTTTTCGTCGGAGACGTCCACCCAGTCCTGGCGCATGCCCAGCGAGAAGCGCCACTGGTCGAGGTCGATCAGGTCCTGCAGGTACAGGCCGGTCTGTTCCAGGCGACGGGTGTGGTTGTCTTCGGTGAGGAACGTCAGGGTCTCGTTGCCGTACACCGGGTCGAAGGCGTTGAGCGGTGTCGAGACGCCGGATGTCCAGTCCACCTTGGTCTTGCGTCGCTGGTAGTCGAGGCCGGTCAGCAGGGTGTGGCGGGCTGCACCGGTGTCGAATTCGGCCTGCACCATGTTGTCGATGATGTACGCCTCGAGCGCCTCGCTGGCGCCGGAGAAGTAGCGGTTCAGTTCGTTGCTGTCCGGTGCGGTCCATTGGTAGCCGTAGACCTGGGACAGATCGACGTCGGAGGAGAGGTAGCGGAAATTCTGGCGGGCGGTCCAGACGTCGTTGAAGCGGTGCTCCAGCTGATAGCCGAACATGCGTTGGGTGCGGTCGAAGTCGTCCAGGCCCGGTTCGCCGTCGAAGAACTCGCGGTCGATGCGGCGGCCGTTGTGCTGGTACAGGCTGCCATCGGCCGGCACACCGCTGTGGTAGCCGCCGTTCGGATCGTGCTGCAGATAGCCTTGCAGGGTCAGGGTGGTGTCTTCGCTAAAGTCAATGGCCAGGGTCGGGGCGATGGCGTAGCGCTCTTCATGGGCGTGGTCGAACTGGGTGTCACTGCCCTTGCCCAGCCCCACCAGGCGGTAGGCGATGCGCTTCTCGTCATCCAGCGGGCCGCTGAAGTCGAAGCCCACGCCCTTCTGGTTCATGTTGCCGACGGTGGCCTGCACCTGGTGATAGTTCTCATAGAGCGGCTTCTTGCTGGTCAGCGCCACCAGGCCGCCGGGCAGGCTGCGGCCGTAAAGCACCGAGGACGGTCCCTTGAGTACGTCGATGCGCTCGAGGAAGTACGGGTCCACCTGCATCGAGCTGAAGGTGCCGCTGTCGCCCATGGTCTTCAGGCCGTCGAGGTAGATGTTGTCGACGCTGTTGTCGGCGAAGCCGCGCATCACCACATAGTCATAACGGTTCGAGGCGCCCACCTGGCCAGTGAAGATCCCGGGGGTGTAGCGCATGGATTGCTGGACGGTTTTCGAGCCCTGGTCATCGATCTGCTCGCGCGTGATCACCGAAACGCTCTGCGAGGTTTCCATCAGCGATTTGCTGGTCTTGGTGGCGATCTGGCTGTGGGTGGCCAGGTAACCGTCCTCGCTGCCTAGCGCATTGCCCAGGGCAAACACCTGGGTGCTGGGCACTTCCAGCGCGCTGCCGGCCGGCACGTCGCGCAGCACGAAGCTGCCGCCGCCGAGGTTCTCCGCTTGCAGCGAGGTGCCGTCGAGCAGGCGCGCCAGGCCGGCTTGTGCCGAGTAGGTGCCATTCAGGCCCTGGGTGCTGAGGCCGCGGGTTTGCGCCGGGGTGGCGGAGAGGTTGATGCCGGCTTCGCGGGCAAAGCGGTTCAGCGCTTCGTCGAGGGCGCCGGCGGGGATGGCGTAGCTGGGGCTGGCGACGACGGTCGCTTCCTCGGCGATGGCGCCAGCAGGTAGCAGCGGGGTAGCCAGGGCAGCGGAGAGCAAGGCGCCTCGAATGGCGAGGGCAAGGTGGGAAGCGCGAGGTGCGGTCATGAAAGCATCCGTGGGAGCAGCAAAGGTTAATGGGATTCATTCCCCTTGCCGGGTCAGGCGGTAGAACCCGCCAAAAAAGTTCGAAGGTCAGACCTGTAGAAGGGGCGATTTAAATCGCCAAGGGCGGCGCAGCCGCCCCCAAAGGGCCTCGACGGGAGGGCCGTCGGCCCCATGGCGAATGAATCGGTTCTGTCTGCATGACGTGTTGCAAGCCAGCGCCTACACAGCGAGTTCTTCGCCAGGACGCTCAGGCCCTGGCCTGCACCGTCACCCACCAACGGGTGCGGTAGTGCAGATGTACCGGCAGGGTGCGTGGCAGCAGGCTCAGCAGCTTGTCGGTGTCGTCCAGGCGGAACACGCCGGAGAGGCGCAGGTCACGGATGCTGTCGGCGCAGGCCAAGCGACCATGGCGATAGCGCGAGACTTCGGCGAGGAAATCTGCAAGGCGCATGTCGCGGGTGACGATCAGCCCGTCGACCCAGGCCCCGGCCTCTAAGTCCAGTTTTTCCACCGTGCGGATGCCTTCCCGGGTCAGATCGACGTTCTGGCCGGCCTCGACGACCTGTTTCGACAGGCCGTTGGACGGGGTCAGCGCGACGCTGCCCTGTAGCACGCTGAGACGTGAGGCGGCCTTGCCCTGGCGCAGCACGAAGCGCGCGGCCCGGGTTTCCACCCGGCCATGGGCGGTGACTACGTGCAGGGGCGTGGCCTGGATGGCACTGCTGACGAGGATTTCACCGCGCCGCAGTTCGATCAGTCGTTGCTGCGAGTCGAAGCGGATATCCACTGCGGAGTCGGTGTTCAGTTGCAGTTGGCTGCCGTCGGCCAATGCCAGGCCACGGCGCTCGCCGGTGGCGGTGGCCAGATCGGCAGTGAGGCGTTCCCAGGGCATGATGTCGCGGGTCAGCCAGAGGGCGGCACCCCCGACTGCCGCCCCGGTCAGCAGCTTCAGTGCCTGGCGGCGGCGCAGCCCTGCGCGGGCGTTGTCCAGCACCAGGCCGGCACCGGGCATTGCCACGCCCAGCTCGCGGTCAAGCTGTTGCACCCGTTGCCAGGCCAGTTCGTGGTTGGCGTCCTGCCCGCGCCAATGCTCGCAGGCCCGCTGCAGTTCCGCATCGCCGCTGCTGCGCAGACGCAACATCCAGTGGATGGCCTGGCGTACCACCTGTTCGTTGGGACCGACGGCCCGGCTGTGGGTGTTCATTCTTCGAATCGCAGCAGGTAGCAGTGGTAGAGGGCGTCGGCCACATAGCGCTCCACCGAACGCAGGGATATGCCCATCCGCGCGGCGACTTCCTTGTGGGTCAGGCCTTCGCACTGGGCCAGCAGGAAGGCGGTGCGTGCTTTCGGTTTGAGGCGGTCGAGCATCAGCGCAATGCGTTCCAGCAGTTCGAGGATCAGCTCGCGCTCTTCAGGCGAGGGCGCTTCGGCCTCGGGGACCTGCGCCAGGGCTTCCAGGTAGGCGCGCTCCAGCTCTTCGCGGCGCCAGTGGTCGATCACCAGGCCACGCGCCACGGTGCGCAGGAACGCGCGCGGTGTGCGCAGCTCCAGGCTGTCACCCTTGCCCAGCAGGCGCAGGAAGGTGTCCTGGGCCAGGTCCGCCGCATCGGCCGCATTGCCCAGCTTGCTGCGCAGCCAGTTCTTCAGCCAGCCGTGATGCTCGCTGTACAGCGCCTGGAGGGTGATGTGGGGAGAGGGCATGGGGCCGCCGAGAGATGCAATAATAAATGAAAATTAATCGCATTTTCATTGTCTGCCGGGGCTTTTGCAACTGCGCCGTGGTGCCGGGGCGGCACCATTGTCGGAAGGGTTCGCGGGGGGAATCGTTGATGGGTTTCGCAGGCTCGCGGAACGCCGCCCGACCCATCCTACGTGGGCGCGTCGAGTGGCTGTTCGTAGCATGGCGTAGAGCGCAGCGAAACCCATCGGACGGCGTTGATAGGTTTCGCAGGGAGATTACGCAGCCGCTCAGCGATACCAGCGCGGCGTATACACCCAATCCCCGCCATTGCCCTTTGGTACGCGCCGGGTCAGCGACGAGCCGATGATCACCAGGGTGCGCATGTCCACCTGCTCCGGGGTCAGCTCGCCGAGGCTGGTGAGGGTGAGCTTCTCGGCCGGGCGACCGATGTCGCGACCCAGTACCACCACCGTTTCCGGCCGGCGATGTCGGGTGACGATTTCCAGCGCGCGGCCTAGTTGCCAGGGGCGCGCCCTGGAGATGGGGTTGTAGAAGGCCATGGCCAGGTCTGCGGCGGCGGCGTGGTCGAGACGGTCTTCGATCACTTCCCAGGGTTTGAGGTTGTCCGATAGCGAGATCAAGCAGAAGTCATGGCCCAGGGGCGCTCCCGCCTTGGCGGCAGTGGCCAGCGCCGCGGAGACGCCAGGGAACACCTGCAACTCGACCTGCAACCACTGCGGATCGCGGGATTCGTCCAGGGCCTCCAGCACGGCGGCGGCCATGGCGAACACGCCCGGGTCACCGGACGACACCACCACCACGCGGCGGCCGCTGGCCGCCAGCTCGAAGGCGTGGCGGGCCCGCTGCAGTTCTTCGCGGTTGTCGGTGCAGTGCGCCACCTGATCGGGGCGCAACGGGCCGGCCATGCGGATGTAGGTCTCGTAGCCCAACAGGTCCTCGGCCTCGTCCAGCGCCTGGCGAGCGGCCGGCACCATGAATTCGGCGGCACCGGGGCCAAGGCCGACCACGGTCAGGCGCCCGCGCGGTCGGCCGATCAGGGCCGGGGCGAGCGGCTCATCAGCCCGATAGAGGCGAATGCCATCGCCTTGCTGGAGCAGGGGCGGCAGGGCGGTTTCTTCGGTAATGAAGCGCAGTGGTACGCCTAGCTCGGCGGCAGTCGCTGCCAATACGGCGTCAGTCATGCGCTCGCGCTCTGCCAGCAGGCAGGCCAGGGACAGTGGCGCCAGACCGGCATCCGCCAGGGCCTGGCGCACGATGTCGACATTCGCATCGCCATCGATTCGCGCGACCGCCACGCGGGGGTGGATCAGCAGTTCGTGGCGCTCGGCCGGACGTGCTTCGGCGGTGATGTGGATAACTCGTCGCGCCTCTTCCGCCAGGGGCAGGCGGACCTCATCGAGCCACGGCGCATCGCCCTGTACGCGCACGGCTTCGCCGCCCAGCAGGTCGGAGACGAAGCGCTTGCCCTGTTCGATGTCGGCCAGGGCGTAGCCCGCTGGCGGGTCCAGCAGGCAGGTGCCGAAACGCAACTCGCCACTGGTGGTGATGGCCGGCGCCACGTCCAGCGTGGCGGCGATCTCCCGCGCCATGCGGTTGACCCCGCCCAGCCCGCCGAGCAGCGGCACCACCGCGCTGCCGTCTTCGGCGACTGCCAGTACCGGCGGCTCGGCGCCCTTGCTCGCCAGCAGTGGCGCCAGGGTGCGGATGACGATGCCGGCGGCGCACAAGGCGATGATCGGTGTATCGCTGCTGTACAGCCCGCGCAGGGTGTCGCCGAACTCGGCATAGCCTTCGTCCGCGCCTTCGACGCGGCCATTCAGGCCAAGCACGCGTGCCTGTGGATAAAGCGCGTGGATGCGCCGAGCCGTTGGCAGACCGCCGTTGCCGAGCAGGACGATGGCCGGGGTGTTGTGCTGCTCCATCAACCTCTCCACTTCTGACCGGGGATGACGATCATCGAGAAATAGGGCGACGCCATGGGGTCCACCTCATCCAGCGGCACGATGCGCTGGTTGGCCATGGTGGCGCGCTCCACGTAATGGGCGCGGCTGGCGATGCCGAGGTCCTGGAGGACGCGGCGCACCTTGTCGAAGTTGCGCCCGAGCTTCATCACCACGGCGGCTTCGGCATCGCGCAGGCGGACCTTCAATTCATCTTCCGGCAGTACGCCGGAGAGCACCGAGAGGCTCTGGTTGCGGTACACCAGGGGCAGGCCGAGTACCGCCGCGCTGCCCAGCATGGAGCAGACGCCAGGCACCACTTCCACCTCGTAGCGCTCGGCCAGGCGGTCGTGCAGGTACATGTAGGAGCCGTAGAAGAAGGGGTCGCCTTCGCAGATCACCGCCACGTCGCGGCCGGCATCCAGGTGCTGGGCAACCTGTTCGGCGGCGGTGTCGTAGAAGTCGCTGATCACCGTCTCGTAGGACAGCGGCGGCTCCAGTTTTTCGGTGGTCACCGGATAGACCAGCGGCATGCGCTGCTGGGTGTCGGTCAAATGCTGTTCGATGATGCCGAAGGCGTTGCCGCCCTGGCCCTGGCTGGCCTTTGCCTTGGCCACGAAGTAGCCCACCACCGGTGCCGATTGCAGCAGGCGCAGCGCCTTGAGGGTGATCAGCTCCGGGTCGCCGGGGCCTACTCCGAGGCCTATCAGCCGTCCTTTGCCGGTCATCATTCCACCTCCGTGGCAAGGGCGTTGACCGCCGCTGCCGCCATGGCGCTGCCACCGCGACGGCCGCGCACGATCACATAGGGCACGCCACGGCTGTCGGCGGCGAGCATCTCCTTGGACTCCGCCGCGCCGACGAAGCCCACCGGGAAGCCGAGGATCAGTGCCGGCTTCGGTGCGCCCGCGTCGAGCATCTCCAATAGGTAGAAGAGCGCGGTGGGGGCATTGCCGATCACCACCACGCTGCCTTCCAGGTGTTCGCGCCAGTGCTCAAGCGCCACTGCCGAGCGGGTGTTGCCCCGTTCGCGCGCCAGCTCCGGCACGCCCGGGTCGTTGAGGGTGCAGATGACCGGGTTGTCCGCCGGCAGGCGCGCGCGGGTGATGCCCTCGGCCACCATGCGCGCATCGCAGAGGATCGGCGCGCCATTGGCAATGGCCGCGCGCCCGGCCGCTCCGGCACCGGGGGAGAAACGCAGGTCATCTACTACATCGACCATGCCGCAGGCGTGGATTACCCGCACTGCGAGCTTTTCCAGGTCGGCGGGAATGTCGGCGAGGTTGGCTTCGGCGCGGATGATGGAAAAGGAGTTGCGATAGATCTCCTGACCATCGCGGATGTACTCGATCATGGGGTGGAACTCCAGGTGTCAGGAGGGGAGGCCAGGCGTTCGCCGGCTTCCTGAAGGCTGATGTCGCGCGCCAGCAGCTGGCCAAAGCCATCGCCGCCGCGCTGATAGAGGTCATAGCGGCCCGGACCCTTGGCCAGCAGAGTGAAGGGCGCCGCATGGGCAGCGGCGCAGGAGCGCGGGCAGCCGCTGAGGTGCACCACTGCGCCAGGTGGCAGCAGCGGCGCCAGAAGCAGGGCGTCGGCCTTGGTATCGGCCAGGCCCTTGGCGCAACCGGCGGAACCGGTGCAGGCGATCAGTCGCGCCAGGGGCTCGCTCGCTTCCGTGGCGAGGCCGAGGTGGCGCATGGCGTTCAGGACGAATTCGGCATCCCGGGCATTGGGCAGCAGCACCGATTGCCAGGGCGTCAGGCGCAGGCTGCCGTCGCCCTGGCAATCGGCGAGATCGGCGAGGGCGGCGAGCTGAGTTGCATCCAGACGACCCAGCGCCGGCGCACCGCCGACATGGCGGCCGTCGCGTATACCCAGGTGAGCGAAGGGTTGCGGGGCAGGGCGGTGCCAGTTACCGGCCGGCAGCAGCGGTACGTCCAGCCGCTGTTGCAGGCGCAACAACAGGTCGCCCTCCGGGTGTTCGGCAAGCAGGTGGCGCATGCGCGTCTGCTCGGGCCTGGCCAGTTCGAGGAACAGTTCCAGCAGGGCTTCCACCAGCGCTGGAACCTGATCGCGCGGCACGGCAGCCAGGGCGGGGGCGTCGTCGGCGGCTCGCGGTGGGCAGCCGGCTAGCCCGAAGGCGAACAGCGCGTGGTCACCGTCACCCATGGCCGCTAGCCAGAGATCGTGGGGATGCTCCAGCATCGCCATGTATTCGCCGCCATCCAGCAACAGGGCGAACTTGGGTGAGAGGGCGTGGAAATGCGCCTTGTCCTGCAGCAGAGCGAGGATTTGCCCAGCAAGCGGCGAGCTATCCACAAGGGCGGTCGCGTCGAGCCCGGCCAGTGGGCTGACCATCAGATTGCGCACATCGTCGGCGCCGGGGGAACCGGCGCCCAGGCCTGCGGCCAGGAGGGCGTCGATCAGCACCTGCTCGGCGCCGGACTTCACACCACGAATCTGCAGATTGGAACGGTTGGTGGCCTCGATCACACCCCCGGCGTGGGCACTCGCGGCCGTCGCGATGGCGCGGGCCTGAACCGAACTCAGGCGCCCGCAGGGCAGCTTGATCCGACAGATGCCACCGTCCTTCGCCTGGACGATACGCAGCAGCCCCGGGCAGGCCGAGGGGCGGATGGATAGCGATGTGGGCCGGGCGTGCTTCACTCAGGTCACCATGGTTGGCGTCGCGGCGACCCGGGTCCCTGAGTCAGGGACAACGTTGCACCGATACACCCCGCTCGATGCGTACACACGCGACTGGTCCCACCGGCAGGTCTCCTGGCTGGCAGGTCATCATCCATTGCGGCCTTCCCGAACGGGGTTCAGTGGCCTGAAATGCATGGACTCGCTGCTTACAGTTGCGGGGGCAGCCACGGCTCGACCGTGTTCCCTCTTAGGCTGGGGCTCGTCAGGTGAGCGCCAGCGACCGATGAAGGGCGCTATTATGCCCGCTTTGCCCGGACCTATGAAAAGGCTGCCTGTCGGGAGCCGAACGGCCCATGCAATTTCGTACTCGAGGACAACAGATGCAGCCCTGGCTGACCGTGGTGGGAATTGGCGAAGACGGCTATGCGGGCCTCGGCAAGGCCGCGCGCCACGCCCTGCTGGGCGCCGCCGAAGTGGTGGGTGGCCCGCGCCAGCTCGACCTCCTGCCGCGCTGCATTCGCGCGCGTCGTAGCCCCTGGCCAAGCCCCTTTTCCCTGGCTCCGGTGCTGGAAAAGCGCGGCACTCCGGTCTGCGTGCTGGCCAGCGGCGACCCCATGCTGTTCGGTGTCGGCGCCAGCCTGGCGCGGCAGGTGGCTGCGGAGGAGATGCGGGTGATCACTGCACCATCGTCCTATTCGCTGGCTGCCGCGCGGCTGGGCTGGCCGTTGCAGGACGTGACCTTGCTCTCGGTCGTCGCCCGTCCCCTGGTTGCGCTGAATGCTCACCTGCACGATGGCGCCCGCCTGCTGGTGCTGAGCAATGACGGCAGCAGCCCGGCGGCCATCGCCGCATTGTTGGCCGAGCGTGGTTTCGGCCCGAGTCGGCTCAGCGTGCTGGAGCACCTGGGGGGCGAACGTGAACGACGCATCGACGGCATTGCCAGCGACTGGTCCCTCACCGAGGCTGCCGCGCTTAATCTGCTGGCGGTCGAAGTCCACCCCGACGAAGGCACTCGTTCGCTGCCCTTGACCACCGGCCTGCCGGATGACGCCTACCGCCACGACGGCCAGCTCACCAAGCGTGATGTCCGCGCCGTCACCTTGGCGCGGCTGGCGCCACGTCCTGGCGAGCTGCTCTGGGATGTAGGCGCCGGTTGCGGTTCCATCGGCATCGAGTGGATGCGCGCGCATCCGGGTTGTCGCGCCATTGCCATCGAAGCCAACGAAGGCCGCCAGGCACATATCCGCCACAACCGCGATGCCCTTGGCGTGCCCGGTCTGCAACTGGTCACCGGTCAGGCCCCGGTGGCGCTGGAGGGCTTGCCCGCGCCGGATGCCATTTTCATCGGCGGCGGCGTCACCGAGCCCGGCGTGCTGGACGCTTGCTGGAGCCAGCTCAAGCCCGGCGGTCGGCTGGTTGCCAACGCCGTGACCCTGCAGAGCGAAGCCATGCTGGTAGCCTTTCGCGAGCTGCACGGCGGCGAACTCACCCGCATCGCGATTGCCCAGGCACAGCCGCTCGGCGGCTTCGATACCTGGCGTTCGGCGTTGCCGATTACCTTGCTTGAACTGACCAAGTGATCCCTAGGTAAAACCCTTGAGCGGACCCGCCATTCTCCATGCGTGACGAAACCCCCGAACAACCCGCCCCCCTGCGCAGTGGCTACACCACTGGCAGCTGCGCCACGGCCACCAGCCTGGCCGCGGCGCGCCTGCTTTTGGGCAGCGTGGCGGCGGATGCCGTGGAGATCGTCCTGCCCAAGGGCCAGCAGGTGCTGATGCGCCTGGAGTTCTGTCGCTTGATCGAGGGTGGCGCCGAGGCAGGCACCCTGAAGGACGCTGGCGACGACCCGGACGTGACCCATGGCGCGCTGATCTACGCCCAGGTGCGCCTGGCTACCGAGCCGGGTGTGCGCTTCCATGCCGGCCCCGGTGTCGGCACCGTCACCAAACCCGGCCTGACGCTGGCCGTGGGCGAGCCGGCGATCAACCCGGTACCCCGGCAGATGATGATTGAGCACCTCGCTCGACTCGCTGCCGACCACGGTTTTGCAGGCGGCTTTGACGTGACCATCTGCGTCGAGGGCGGCGAGGCGCTGGCGTTGAAAACCATGAACCCGAGGCTGGGTATTCTCGGCGGCCTTTCCATCCTCGGCACCACCGGCATCGTCCGGCCGTTCTCCTGTTCGGCCTATATCGCATCGATCCATCAGGGCATCGATGTCGCTCGCGCCAATGGCTTCACCCACCTGGCGGCCTGCACCGGCAACGCCAGCGAAGACACCATGCGTCGTCGCTACCACATGGACGACACCGCGCTGATCGAGATGGGCGACTTTGCCGGTGCCGTGCTCAAGCACCTGCGCAAGGCGCCTGTGGAAAAACTCAGCCTGTGCGGCGGCTTCGGCAAGATCAGTAAACTCGCCGCCGGCCATATGGACCTGCACAGCCGCAACTCCAGCATCGACCTGCCACTGTTGGCGCAGTGGGCTGCCGAACTGGGCGCAAGCGCCGAATTGCAGGCGGCCATGCGCGGTGCCAATACCAGCCAGCTGGCGCTGGTCATGGCCCATGACGCCGGCGTTCCCCTGGGCAATGCGGTCTGCGCCCACGCCCTGGCCTTCGCCCGCAAGACGGTGCCGGCCAGCGTGGCGCTGGAAGTCTTCGCCATCGATCGCCAGGGCAATATCGTCGGCGAGGCTGTGGAGCAACGATGAAACGCATCCTCCTGCTGGGCGGCGTCAGCGAAGCACTGGCGCTGGCACGCCGCCTCGGCCCCGAACATGTCTACAGCCTCAAGGGCCTGGGCAAGGTGCCGGATGACCTGGCCTGCCAGGTACGCGTCGGCGGCTTCGGCGGCGCCGAGGGGCTGGCGCGTTTCATCGCGGAGGAGGGCATCGATCTGCTGGTCGATGCCACCCATCCCTACGCCGCACAGATGAGCCGGAACGCCGCGGCAGCGGCCGCACTGGCGGGCATTTCCTGCTGGGCCCTGCGTCGCGCCGGTTGGCAGGCGGGCCCGGATGACGACTGGCAAGGGGTGGCCGATTGGGCCGAGCTGATCGAAGCCCTGAAGCGTTTCCGTCGCCCCTTCTTCACCCTCGGCCGCGAACCCTTGGAGCACCTGCACGAGATCCCGCCGCTGCAGCACTGGACAGTGCGTTGCCTGCAGGGGCAGTCGGCGGGTGAACGCTTTGAGGTGATTGGTGCACGCGGCCCCTTCGATCTGGACGGCGAGCGTGAGTTGTTCGCGCGGCTGCGCAGCGATGTGCTCATCAGCAAGAACAGCGGCAGCCAGTCCACCGAACCCAAGCTGCAAGTGGCCCGCGAGCTGGGGCTGCCGGTACTGATCCTCAAGCGCCCGGAGCTGCCGCCCGTGGCCCGTGAATTCGACTCCGTCGAAGGCCTCTGGCAGGCCCTCGCCATCCAACTGGACACCCCATGACCGCAACACCTTACGCCCGCGTGCTGTTCGCCGGGCCGGACCTTGCCGAAGGCGCTTTCGCCGAACTCTTCCGTCGCCAGCTCATCGCCCAGCGTGGCGAGGAGGCGCTGGCCGATATCGTCGACACCTCAGCCGGTCATGACGAGCTCTGGCAGACGGTGCAGGCCAGCCCCCGCCCATTGCTGGTGATCGACCTCGACCCGCAATCGTCCGCCCAGCATCTGGACTGGCTGCGCAGCGAGCTTGCGACTCTGGACGCTCCGGAGCACCTCTTCGTCGCCAGCCTGCTCGGCCAGTTCGACAGCGATCCGGCCGGTGCCGCTTGTGCACTGGCCGGGCGTGCCGAACTGCACCTGGCGTGCGTGAGTGTGCCGGCAATTCCCGCCAGCCACGCCTGGTCCTGCATCCCGCCCCATGCCCGCCGCCTGCTGCTGTGCAACGGCCCCCGCTGCACTCGCCGTGGTGCGTTGCCGCTGTGGAAAAAACTGCGTGAAACCCTCAAGGCCGCCGGCAAGCTGGAATGCGAGGGCGGCGTGCACATCACCCGCACCCAATGCCAGTTCCCCTGCGATGAAGGCCCTACCGCCAGCCTCTACCCGGAAGGCGAGTGGTACCGGATGCGCGACGAGGAAGAGGTCCTGCGCTGGGTGCAGGAGCGGATCGTGGAAGAGCGCCAAGTACCGGATTTGTTGATTAAGACGTAGGGGCGCCGGGAAGTGCCCCGGCGAACCTGGTAAGGGGCATTGAACGTTGCCGCCTGCAACCTCACATCGCTGAGTTCGGCGTGTTCAGCGATCACCTCCGGATGTTCTGAACGAATGAATCCATTGCGCCCCAGGAGGCTGGGAGCCGCCTGACGATCCAATTCGCACCCCGGATTACTGCGGATTTCCCGCCGGCGCTGAGCTTGACTCCCCCACCCACGAATGTTCATATCCGCGCCGCTTCAGGTGTCTCACGCCGCCGCGCGTGAGGTGAAACGGGAAGCCGGTGCGTTCCGAGAGGAACCAGTCCGGCGCTGCCCCCGCAACGGTAAGTGAGCGAAACCCTCAACAGGCCACTGTGCTGCACAGCATGGGAAGGCGAGGTTTTCATGACCCTCACAAGCCCGGAGACCGGCCTGAGGCATTCGTTTGGCAACCCGCGGTGGGCGGGCGTTGACGCTGACCGTGGGTGCCTGCGCGCCCGCGTCTGCTTTTGCGCGTTCCATCGGGATTGCCGTGCCTTGCACCCTGAATTGGAATTCCCATGGCGCGTCATCCCCAGTCTTCATCCCTGTTCGTCCTCGCCGGCCTGCTGGCGACATCCTCAGCCTTCGCTGAATCCTCGGCCCTGAGCCTGCCGGCCACCGAAGTCGATGGCCAGGTCCTGGAGCCTGCCGAAACCGATCTGCACAAGCCCCAGTCAACCGCTTCGCGGCTCGGCCTCTCCGCGCTGGAAACCCCGGCGAGCACCACCTCCCTCAGCGGCGACACCCTGCGCGAGCGCAATGCCCGCAGCGCCCAGGACGCCGTGACCCGCACCCCCGGCCTCAGCTTCATCGGCACTCCCGGCGACGGCGGCACCGGCCTCTCGGCGCGGGGCTTCACCGGGCATGCCTCGGTGATGCAGTTGTTCGATGGCATCCGCCTCTATACCGGCATGGGTACCACCACTTTTCCGACCGATCCCTGGCAACTGGAGGGCATCGAGGTGTTGCGCGGTCCGGCCTCCAGCGTCTATGGCGAAGGCGCTACCGGGGCGGTGATCAACTACCTGTCGAAGAAACCCTTCGAGGGCGAAATCCGCAACCAGTTGCGCCTGGGCTACGGCTCCTACGACCGCAACCAGTTCGCCCTGGACAGCGGCGGCTCCCTCAGCGACAGCCTGAGCTACCGCGCCACCGTCAACCGCCAGGCGACCCAGGGCTGGGTGGATCGGGGCGATGCCCGGAGCCTGAGCTTCGGTGCCGCCCTGCGCTGGCAGGCGAGCGACGACCTGGCCTTTACCCTGGCGCATGACCAGGGCGACCTGGAGCCCGGCAGCTACTTCGGCACCCCGCTGATCAACGGCCGCTACCGCGAGAGCCTGCGAGAGAAGAACTACAACCTGCGCAATGCCGAGCAGCACTACAACGACCAGTGGACCCGCCTGACCACCGACTGGACCCTTTCCGACCAGGTCAGCGCCAGCAACCAGCTCTACTACCTGAAGTCACGGCGCTACTGGCGCAATGCCGAGGCCTACACCTGGGACGACAGCCGCGAGGACATGCTGCGCAGCGACTATCTGCGCATCAAGCACCATCAGGAGCAGATCGGCGATCGCCAGACCTTCACCTTCGATCATTCGCTGTTGGGTCTGGCCAGCCGCACCTTGGTGGGCACCGAGGTCAACCGTATTCGCTTCGACCTGACCAACAACTCGCCCTACAACGATATCGGCGGCGACTACATCGACCCTTGGAACCCGGCGCCGGGCTATTACCAGAGCGCCTCCGAGTACCGCCCGCACTCGCGCAGCCAGACCCGCACCTTCGCCCTGTTCGCCGAGAATCAGCTGCAGCTCAGCGAACGCTGGTCCCTGATCACCGGCGCGCGCCGCGACCAGGTGCATATTGACCGTGACGATTTGCGCGCCGGCACCCGCAGCGACCGTAGCCTTTCCGGCGGCAACTGGCGCGCGGGGCTGGTCTACGCACTGACGCCGAATGCCTCGATCTACGGCCAGTACGGCACCAGCAAGGATGGGGTGAACAACCTCATCACCCTCAACCCGACCCAGCAGCAGATGGACCTCACCGAGGCCCGTCAGATCGAGCTCGGCTTCAAGCAGCAGTTCTGGGAAGGGCGCGGGCAGTGGACGGTGGCCGGCTACCACATCGTCAAGGAGAAGCTGCTGACCACCGACCCGGTGACCCGCGTCGCCGAGCAGATCGGCCAGCAATCCGCCGACGGCATCGAAGCCAGCCTGGAGCTGAGCCTGGCCCGAGGCTGGCAGGTGTCGGCCAATGCCTCGGTGGTACGCGCCGAATACGACGAGTTCTATCAGGGCGGCGTTTCCCGCGCCGGCAATCGCCCGGTGGACGTGCCGCGTCGCACCGCCAACCTTTGGGTGAACAAGGCGCTGCCTGGCAATGTTCGCGCGGGCGCCGGCCTGCGCTACGTGGATGACCGCTACGCCGACACCGCCAACCAGATCGAGGTGCCCGGCTACACCGTGGCGGACGCCAACCTGAGCTGGCGCGCCACGCCCCAGCTGACCTTGGGCCTGGAGCTGAACAACCTGTTCGACCGCCAGTACGCGGTGAGCCAGACCAACAGCGGCCAGCAGTGGTTTCTCGGCGAGCCGCGCTCGCTCTTCGTCACCACGGATATCACGTTCTGATGGCGCGCCTTTCGCTGCACGACCTGGCCTGGGCTCCGAGCCCGGGCCATTCCTTGCTGGAAGGCATCGAGCTGGCGCTGGGGGAGGGCGAGTTCGTCGGGCTCATCGGCCCCAACGGCAGCGGCAAGACCAGTCTGCTGCGTTGCGCCTATCGCTTCCATCGCCCCCAGTAGGGCCGCGTCGAGCTGGAGGGCGCCAACCTCTGGCGGCAATCGCCACGCTGGAGCGCCCAGCGTATCGCCGTGGTCCTGCAGGAGTTTCCCCAGGACTTCGGCCTCAGCGTGGCCGAGGTGGTCGCCATGGGGCGCATGCCGCACAAGGGGTTGCTGGACGGTGACAGCGAAGAAGACCAGCGCCTGGTGGATGAAGCGCTGGCGTGTGTGGGGTTGGTGGAGCGCCGCATCCAGTCCTTCGAAAACCTGTCCGGCGGCGAGAAGCAGCGCGTGCTGTTGGCCCGCGCCCTGGCGCAGCAACCCCAGGTCCTGATCCTCGACGAGCCCACCAACCACCTGGACCCGCGCTACCAACTGGACCTGCTGCGCCAGCTCCGCAGCCTGGGGCTGGGGATTCTCGCCAGCTTCCACGACCTCAACCTGGCCGCCGCCTTCTGCGACCGCCTGCATGTGCTCGACGGCGGCCGCCTGGTGGCCAGCGGCACACCGGCCGACGTGCTGACTGAAGACCTGCTGCTGCAGGTGTTCGGCGCCAAGGCCCTGGTGGACCCCCATCCCGTTGCCGGTCACCCACGGATTACCTGGATCACCCGATGAAGCTATTTCTCATGTCCCTGGGCGCGAGCCTGCTGCTCTTCGCCACTTTAACCCAGGCCGGGCACTACCCGGTCACTGTCACCAGTTGCCAGCGCGACGTGCGTTTCGAGCGTGCGCCGCAGCGCGCCGTCAGCCAGGATGTCAACCTGACCGGCATGCTGCTTGCCCTCGGCCTGCGCCCGAACATGGCGGGCTACAGCGGCATCAGCGGCTGGAAGACCCTGGATGAGGAATTCCGCGCGCAATTGGCGGGGCTGCCGGAATTGGCGCCGCGCTACCCCTCGGTGGAAAACCTGCTGAATGCCGGTGCCGACCTGTTCTTCGCCGGCTGGAACTACGGCATGCACGTGGGGGGTGAGGTCACGCCGGCCACGCTCGCGCCCCTGGGCATTCCGGTGTATGAGCTGACCGAGTCCTGTGCCCACGTGATGCCACGAGACGCCGCGCGTCTCGAGGATCTCTATGCCGACCTGCTCAACCTGGGGCGCATCTTCGATGTGGAGCCGCGCGCCGAAGCGCTGGTGAGCGACCTGCGTGGCCGGGTGGAACGGGTGCGCCAACGCGTGCCGAAAGACGCGCGGGCGCCGGAGGTATTCCTCTATGACAGCGGTGAGGACCAGCCCTTCACGGCGGGTCGTCTGGCCATGCCGCAGGCGCTGATCGAAGCCGCTGGTGGACGCAACCTGATGGACGATCTGGCTTCGAGCTGGTCGCGGGTGAACTGGGAAACGGTGGTGGAGCGCGACCCGGAGGTGATCCTGATCGTCGACTACGGCGTGGTCAGTGCCGAGCAGAAGCGCGAATTCCTCCTCAGCCACCCGGCACTGCAGCAGGTGCGTGCGATCCGGGAGAAGCGCTTCGTGGTGCTGCCCTACCTGCAGGTCACGCCCAGTGTGGATAACGTCACGGCCCTCGAAACCCTGGCGTCGGCCCTGCATCCCGGGCCGCGGCCATGAACCCGGTACGCAGTGCCAGTGGCTATCGCCTGCTGGTGCTCGGTCTGCTGGCGGTGCTGCTGGTCTCCTGCATCGCTTCCCTGGCCTTTGGTGCGGTGAGCCTCGCACCGGAGCAGGTGTTGGGCATCGTCTCGCAGCGCGTGTTCGGCCTGGAGCCGGAGGTGCCGAGCTGGACGGCGGGGCAGGACAGCATCGTCTGGCTGATTCGTGCGCCGCGGGTAGTGCTCGGTGCGCTGGTCGGCGCCGGGCTGGCGCTGGCCGGCTGCGCGCTGCAGGCGGCTACCCGCAACCCGCTGGCCGATCCGCATCTATTGGGAGTCAGCTCCGGCGCGGCGCTGGGCGCGGTGGTGATGGTGCTCGCCCTGGGCGAGCTGCTCGGCCGCTACAGCCTGCCCCTGGCGGCCTTCATCGGCTCGCTGCTGAGCATGCTGCTGGTGCTGGCCATCGCCAGCCGCCAGGGGCGCCTGGCCAGCGATCGGCTGCTGCTGGCCGGGGTGGCGGTGTCGTTCCTGATGATGGCGCTGGCCAATCTGCTGCTGTTTCTCGGCGACCCGCACGCGGCGACCTCCGTGGTGTTCTGGATGCTCGGCGGGCTGGGGCTGGCGCGCTGGGAGCTGCTCTGGTTGCCGGGTATCTGCGTGGGCCTGTCGTTGCTGATCCTGCTCAGCCTGGGGCGTGGGCTCAACGCATTGATGGCCGGCGAACAGAGCGCCGTGAGCCTGGGGCAGGACCCGCGTCGCCTGCGCCTGCTGGTGTTTCTCTGTACCTCGCTGCTGACTGGGGTGCTGGTCTCCCTGAGCGGCGCCATCGGCTTCGTCGGGCTGATGCTGCCGCACCTGGCGCGGCGCCTGGTGGGCGCCGAGCACCGGCGCCTGTTGCCGGTGTGCGCGCTGCTGGGGGCGGTGTTCCTGGTCTGGGTCGATGTCGCCGCGCGAACCTTGCTGGCGCCTCAGGACTTGCCGATCGGCATCGCCACAGCGGCGATTGGCGGACTGTTCTTTGCGGTGCTGCTGCGACGGCGGGAGTGAAGTGTGTCTCCCCTCTCCCTCTGGGAGAGGGGAGGGGGTGAGGGCGCGCTAGAGCTCGGAAATGACCCGGTACTCGGCCCCTAGCTCTTGTGCCAGTTGCTTCGCCCGCCCGAGCCGGATCGCCCCGCCTTCGATATCCACCAGCACGGTCGGGCAACTGAGTGGATCAAGCGCCGGCCACTCCTTCAAACGGCCATCGGTGAGGATCAGCATCCGCTGCGCCTCGGCCGGCTTCTGCCGTTGTCGCCGCGCCAGCCAATGGGTGGATTGCTGCAAGGCCTCGATCAGCGGCGTGCCGCCACCGGCGCCGAGTTCGGCGAGCCAATGGTGCAGGGCGGGGGAGGCCTTGCTGCCTTGCCAGAGCCACTGTGGCCGGTGGCCGGTGGCGTGGAGCACGGCGAGGCGGGCGCGCTGGCGGTAGGCGTTTTCGAAGAGTCCGGCCAGCAGCCCCTTGGCTTGGGACAGCGCACCATGGCGGCGGGTGGAGGCGGAGGCGTCGACGATCACCAGCCAGAGTTCATCGGGGCGCTGGCTGCGCGGCGCACGGATCAGGTCGGCCGCTTTGCGCGGGCGGCCGCGCAGCAGGGTCGGCAGCCATTGGATGGCGCCCTCTAGTCCCGCGCGGCGAGCGCCGCTGCGACCGTTGCCGAGAGTGCCAGGTCTGGGCCGGGCACCCGCCCCTGTGACCGTGCGCGGGCGGATGCTCAGGGCTTTTTTGGCCAGCGCGGCAGGTCGCGCCGTTCTCCCATGGGGACAGTTTGTGCGGGCAGTGCTCCCCACTGGCCTTCGCCACTGGAGGCTTGTGGCTGCGAGCTGGCCGGTGGAGATTGCGGCGGCTGCGCGGCGGGCGGCGGGGTGTGGGTGCGACGATGGGCGAGGGCGAAGTGCTCGACGGCGTCGATATCCTCGGCGTCGATACGGTCGGAGCCGCGCCACGCCGCGTGGGCGCGGGCAGCACGCAGCCAGACGAGATCGGCGCGCAGGCCATCGACGCCGGCGGCGAAGCAGCGTTGGGCGATTTCATCGAGGGCGGCATCGTCCAGCGGGATGGTCGCCAGGCGGGCGCGGGCGTCCCGGCAGCGCAGGGCCAGCGTCTGTTGCTCGCCAGTCCAGCGGGCAATGAAGGCTTGCGGATCGGTATCGAAGGCGAGGCGGCGGCGGACGATCTCGGCGCGCTCGGCGGGTTGCGGCTGGCCGTTCTGCAGCACCTTGAGGCCGAAGCGGTCCAGTAGTTGCGGGCGCAGCTCACCTTCCTCGGGGTTCATGGTGCCGATCAGCACGAAACGGGCGGGGTGGCGATGGGAAATGCCATCGCGCTCCACCTGGTTCACGCCGCTGGCGGCCACATCCAGCAGCAGGTCCACCAGGTGGTCGGGCAGGAGGTTCACTTCGTCGACATAGAGCACGCCGCCGTGGGCCTTGGCCAGCACGCCGGGAGAGAACTGAGCGCGGCCTTCGCCGAGGGCGGCGTCCAGGTCCAGGGTACCGACGATGCGTTCCTCGCTGGCGCCCAATGGCAGGGTGACGAAGAGGGCTTCCGGCAGCAGGTCGGCAATGCCCCGGGCGAGGGTGGACTTGGCCATGCCACGCGGGCCCTCGATCAGCACGCCGCCGATGGCGGGGTCGATGGCGGCGAGGTAGAGCGCCATTTTCAGCTCGTCGGAGCCGACGACGGCGCTCAGGGGGAAGTGGGGAATATCGGTCATGGCTGTGTCCTGCGGGGCCTGGCGGGCATGGTAGCGAAAGCGCGGGGCAGCCGATAGAAATCAGTGATTGAACGGTGCGTGGCGATGCAGTAGGTTAGCCAGCATTCGCTTTGGAGATTGTCATGCCGCACCTCACGTCCACTTCGCTCATCGCTTCCCCGGCTCGCGCCGTGGCAGGTGTGCGTGTGGCCGCTGCGGCCAGCTATTTCTATGGGTATTGGTTTAGCCACGGGCTGACCTGATACCCATCAGGCGGCCCACTCCAGCAGGGTCGCCGCCAAAGCTCCACGAAACCCCCGGTCGGCAACCCGACCGGGGGTTTTTGTTTTCCGGCCCACAAGGCCAAACGCACGCACTTCGAGGATCGCACCATGATCAGCTACCGCACCTACCAGACCTATTACCGCAACTCCGACTGGCGATTTAGCCGCTCCATTACCGCCCAGACACCGTTGAATCGAACACCCAGATAGCGCCGCGCGCGGATCGAGCCGCGCCGGCTGAGGACGCCAGTCATGAACTCTTCCATTTCCGTTCTGCCCACCGCTGTACAGCCGCTCCATGCCATGGCGCTGGAAGCTGCCCTGCCCACATCGCGCAGCACCCTACCGCTGCCCACCCCTGCCGAATTGCGCCAGCGCCTGCCGCTGAGCCATGCCATTGCCCGCCAGATCAATGCCCAGCGCGAGGCCGTGCGCGCGGTGCTGGATGGCGAGGACTCACGCCTGTTGGTGGTCGTTGGCCCCTGCTCCATCCACGATGCGGATTCCGCCCTCGACTACGCCCGCCGCCTGGCCGCCCTGGCGCCGGAAGTCAGCGACCAACTGCTGCTGGTGATGCGCGCCTACGTCGAGAAGCCGCGCACCACCGTGGGCTGGAAGGGCCTGGTCTACGATCCGCACCTGGACGGCAGTGGCGACATGGCGGAAGGCCTGGCCCTGAGCCGCCGACTGATGCTGGAGATGGCCGAGCTGGGCCTGCCGGTCGCGACTGAGCTGCTGCAGCCACTGGTCGCCGGCTACCTGGACGACCTGCTGAGCTGGGCCGCTATCGGCGCGCGCACCAGCGAGTCGCAGATCCACCGCGAGATGGTCAGCGGCCTGGACCTGCCCGTGGGCTTCAAGAACGGAACTGATGGCAGCCTCGGTATCGCCACCGACGCCATGCGCTCGGCCGCCCATGCCCACCAGCATTTCGGCATTGATGAACTGGGACGTCCGGCGCTGGTGCAGACGGCAGGCAATGCCGATACCCACCTGGTGCTGCGTGGTGGTCACCAGGGACCGAACCATGACGCGGCCAGCGTGCAGGCCGCCCGGGCCGGCCTGGAGAAACTCGGCATCGCGCCGCGCATCCTGGTCGATTGCAGTCATGCCAACAGTGGCAAGGACCCGCTGCGCCAGCCGGGCGTGTTGCAGGACGTGATCGACCAACGCCTGGACGGCCAGGACGCCCTGCGCGGGGTGATGATCGAGAGCCACCTGTTCGATGGCGCGCAGTCGCTGTCCTGTGACTTGCGCTATGGGGTTTCGATCACCGACGGCTGCTTGGGCTGGGCAGGGACGGAGGCGATCCTGCGGGAGGCGGCGGCGCGGTTGCGGGGGTAAAGGATGTTCAGGCCGGCCGGCTGCTGATCGGTGCGTAGGGTGGATCGATGACGCGTGATCCACCCTACTGACTAAGCCCCCTCGTGAATCACCGCTCCTCGCTATCCAGTAGCAGGTTCTCGATTGTTTCGCGGTATTCCCCCGGGTGCTCCCAAAGCCCGCGCTGCTGCGCTTCCACCAGCCGCTCGGCGATGTCGCGCAGGGCTTCGGGGTTGTGCTGGCGGATGAACTCACGGGTGTCCGCGTCCAGCAGGTAGGCGTCGGCCAGCAGTTTGTACTGATGGTCGTCGATCAGCTCGCTGGTCGCGTCGAAGGCGAAGAGGTAATCCACCGTTGCCGCCAGTTCGAAGGCGCCCTTGTAGCCGTGGCGCTTCATGCCGGCGATCCACTTCGGGTTGGCGGCACGGGAGCGGACCACGCGAGCCAGTTCTTCCTTCAGCGAGCGGATACGTGGCAGGTCCGGCTGGCTGTGGTCGCCGTGGTAGCTGGCCACTTTCTCGCCACGCAGGGTTTCCGCGGCCGCGAGCATGCCACCCTGGAACTGGTAGTAATCGTTGGAGTCGAGTATGTCGTGCTCGCGGTTGTCCTGGTTCTGCAGCACGGCTTGCAGCCGCTGCAGCCGCTGGGCGAAGCGCTCCCGCGCCGGGGTGCCGGCATCCTGGGCGCCGTAGGCGTAGCCGCCCCAGTTGAGGTAGACCTCAGCCAGCTCGGCGCGGTCCTGCCACTGGCGTTCCTCGATGGCGCCCTGAACCCCTGCGCCATAGGCGCCGGGTTGGGCACCGAACACGCGCCAACCGGCTTGTAGGCGCGCATCTTCGGCGGGCAGGCCCTCCTCGGTGAGGCGTTCGCTTTCCGCTTTCACTCGCGCCGCCAACGGGTTCATATCCTCTGGCTCATCCAGTTCGGCCACGGCCTGCACGGCCGCGTCGAACAGGCGGATGAGGTTGGCGAAGGCATCGCGGAAGAAGCCCGACACGCGCAAGGTCACGTCCACCCGAGGGCGGTCGAGCAGGGATAGCGGCAGGATCTCGAAGTCTTCCACCCGCTGGCTGCCGGCCTGCCACACCGGGCGTACGCCCATCAGCGCCAGTGCCTGGGCGATGTCATCGCCGCCGGTGCGCATAGTGGCGGTGCCCCAGACGGAAATGCCGAGCTGGCGCAGGTGGTCGCCGTGATCCTGCAGGTGGCGTTCCAGCAGCAGGTTGGCGGACTGGAAGCCCAGTCGCCAGGCCGTGGGGGTTGGCAGGTTGCGCACATCGACGGTGAAGAAATTGCGTCCGGTGGGCAGCACGTCAAGACGTCCCCGACTGGGGGCTCCACTGGGGCCGGGCGGGACGAAGCGACCTTCCAGCGCCGCCAGGACGCCGCCGATCTCGGCATCGCCACAGGCGTCCAGGGTAGGGGCAATGACGGCGCGCAGGTTGTGGATAACCGCATCGCTTGCCGGGCCGATAGAACCGAAGTCAGTGGTTTGGATCAGGCCCAGGGCCAGCAGCTCCAGGCGTTCGCGTGTGTCGCCATTGCTGCGCCAGGGCTCATTGCTGACTGCGTCCAGCCATGCCGGGCGGGGGCCTTCCCAGGGTTCGGCCCAATTGAGGTCGAGCGGGTCGCGGCCCAGTTGCAGGTCGCTGGCCAGGGCGCGCAGCAGGCTGGCGTTGGCGCCCTTGCCGTCGCCACGGGGGATGCGCACCAGGGACAGCAGCGTGTCGTCGCGCAAGCGTCCTGCGGGAGATTCGCCAAACACGTGGAGGCCGTCGCGGATCTGCGATTCCTTGAGGTCGCAGAGGTAGGCGTCCAGCTGCGGCAGCCAGCTCTCCGGGTCGTCGCTGATGACCAGGCTCAGTTCGCGATCCAGCGCCGTCGCCTTCACCAGTTCGAGGATTTCTCCGCGCAGTTGCACGGCGCGGCGCGGGTCGAGCAAGGAGGCGTCGTAGTACTCGTCGGCCAGTCGCTCGAGGTCGCGCAGCGGGCCGTAATTCTCGGCGCGGGTCAGCGGTGGCATCAGGTGATCGATGATCACCGCTTGGGCGCGGCGCTTGGCCTGCGCGCCTTCGCCGGGGTCGTTGACGATGAACGGGTAGAGGTTCGGCAGCGGCCCCATCACCGCGTCAGGCCAGCATTCGGCGGACAGGCCGACGCCCTTGCCCGGCAGCCATTCCAGGTTGCCGTGCTTGCCAACGTGGATCAGCGCATCGGCGGCGAACGCCTCGCGCAACCAGAAGTAGAAGGCGAGGTAGCCGTGGGGCGGCACCAGGTCGGCATCGTGGTAGATGGCCGCTGGGTCGAGCTGGTAGCCGCGCGCCGGTTGGATGCCGACGAAAACGAGGCCGAAGCGCAGACCGGCCACCATCATGCGACCGCTACGGAACATCGGGTCCTGCTGCGGCTCCCCCCAGCGCTCGATGACGGCGCGCTGATTGGCCTCTGGCAGGCGGGCGAAGCCGGCGAGGTAGTCGGAAAGGGCCAGGCTCTGGGCGCAGGGGCGCGCATCGAGGCTGTCCAGGTCGTTGCTGACACCGCCGAGCAGGCTGTGGATAAGCGCGGTGCCACTCTCCGGCAGGCCGGCCAATGGATAGCCTTCGGCTTCCAGGGCGCGGAGGATGTTCAGCGCGGCGGCCGGGGTGTCCAGGCCCACGCCGTTGCCGATACGGCCGTCGCGGGTGGGGTAGTTGGCGAGGATCAGCGCCACGCGCTTGTCAGCATTGGCCTTGCGCGCCAGCGCGCACCAGCGTCGTCCCAGCTCGGCGACGAAGTCCATGCGCTCCCGCTGCGGCAGGTAGCAGACCACGTCGCTCTGGCTACGCTCGCTGCGCCAGGCCAGGCCCTTGAAGCTGATGGGGCGGGTGATGATGCGGCCGTCCAGCTCCGGCAGCGCGATGTGCATGGCCAGGTCGCGCGGGCCGAGGCCTTGCGGGTTGTCGCGCCAGAGCGGTTCGTTGTCCAGCGAACAGATGGCTTGCAGCACCGGGATGTCGCGGCGGAACGGGCGCAGGCTGGGGGCGTCCGGATTCGACTGGGCGAAGCCGGTGGTGTTGATGATCAGCCCGGCCCCCGCGGCGTCCAGCCAGTTTTCCACAGCCGCCAGGCACTCCGCTTCCTTGAGGCTGGCGACGGCGATGGGCAGGGGGTTCAGCCCCTGGGCGGCGAGGCGCTCGCAGAAGGCGTCGATAAAGGCCGTGTTCGCGGCCTGCAAATGAGTGCGATAGAAGAGCAGGGCGGCGACCGGCCGATCGGAGCGCCAGTCGGCCTGCCAGTCTTCCAGCCGCGCCGGGCGTAAGCGCGGGTGGTAGAGGGCGACACGGGGCAGGGCCTGAGGTTCGTTCCAGGGGTAATCACGGTCGAACCAGCGGTTGGCGAGGCAGTTGAACAACTGCCGGGCGTTGTCCAGGCCGCCCTGGCGCAAGTACTGCCAGAGGCGCTCGGCGTCTTCCCCGGGAACGGTGCAGAGGCCGCTCAGCTCCGGGTCGGGACGGTCGTCGCCCGGCACCAGGATCAGCTTCGCACCCCGCTCGGCCAGGGCCACCAGTTGCTCGATGCCGTAGCGCCAGTAACCCACGCCGCCATGAACAGAGATCAGGATGACCTTGGCATGCTGCAGCACCTCGTCGACGTAGAGGTCCACCGAGGCGTGGTTCTGCAACTGCATGGGGTTGGCCAGGCGCAGGCTCGGGTAGTCGTCGGGCAACTCGCGGGCGGCTTCGGCCAATAGCGCCAGGTGCGAGTCGCCGCTGCAGAGGATCACCAGTTCGGCGGGCGTCTGGGCC
The DNA here is from genome assembly GCF_029871195.1 of Pseudomonas sp. BN415. Classification (NCBI taxonomy): domain Bacteria; kingdom Pseudomonadati; phylum Pseudomonadota; class Gammaproteobacteria; order Pseudomonadales; family Pseudomonadaceae; genus Pseudomonas; species Pseudomonas sp. BN415. The sequence continues at coordinate 40,629 of NZ_SSOK01000019.1, read as the reverse complement.
AGGTGGGCGATGCCGTCGTCCGGGACGAAGCCACCGGGTTGGGTGCGCAGGAGGTGCATTTACTCCTCTCCCCCTTCTACCGGAGGGAGAGGGGGCAGTCCGCCGTTCATGCCAGCGCTGTCCGCAATTCATTGGCAATCGCTGCCTGATCCAGCTCCTGCCCGATCACCACCAGGCGAGTGCTGCGGGTTTCGTCGGTCAGCCACTTGCGGTCGAAGTGTTTGTCGAAACGCTTGCCGACGCCCTGGATCAGCAGGCGCATGGGTTTGCCGGGGATGGCGGCGAAGCCCTTGATGCGCAGGATGTCGTGGCGCTCCACCAGTTGGCCGAGGGCTTTGATCAGGGCGGCTTCTTCCACTTCCGGCAGATCAACGTGGAAGGAGTCGAACTCGTCGTGGTCGTGGTCTTCATGACCTTCGTGGTCATGGTGGGTGGGGCGGCTGTCGATGTGCAGTTCCGACTCGGCGTTCAGGCCCAGCAGCACGCTGAGTGGCAGCTTGCCGGCGCGGGCTTCGACGATCTTCACCGCAGGTGGCAGTTCCTCGGCCACCTCGGCGCGCACGGCGGCCAGGGCTTTGGCGTCAAGCAGGTCAGCCTTGTTGAGGATCACCAGGTCGGCGCTGGCCAACTGGTCTTCGAACAATTCATGCAGGGGCGACTCGTGGTCGAGGTTCGGGTCCTGCTTGCGCTGCTCGTCCACCTGCTCGGGGTGGGCGGCGAAGGTGCCGGCGGCCACGGCCGGGCTGTCGACCACGGTGATGACGGCGTCGACAGTGCAGGCGTTGCGGATTTCCGGCCACTGGAAGGCTTGCACCAGCGGCTTGGGCAGGGCGAGGCCGGAGGTTTCGATGAGGATCTGGTCAAGGTCGCCACGTCGCGCTACCAATTCGCGCATGACCGGGAAGAACTCTTCCTGCACGGTGCAGCACAGGCAGCCGTTGGCCAGCTCGAAGACGCGGCCAACGGCCTCTTCTTCGGTGCAGCCGATAGAGCACTGCTTGAGGATCTCGCCGTCGATGCCCAGCTCGCCGAACTCGTTGACGATCACCGCGATACGGCGGCCTTCAGCGTTGTCCAGCATGTGGCGCAGGAGGGTGGTCTTACCGGCGCCGAGGAAGCCGGTAACGATGGTGACGGGGAGTTTGGCCAGGGTTTTCATGCGCGCCTCTGCGTGGTCGGTCGGCGGGCATGACGAACGCAGCGGGGCTCGCCCCGCGCAACAGATTCGCCACCGGATCACCCCGCCCGGTTGTCTGGAATGTCGTCGAGGCAGGTCTCCTGGCTTACAGCCTGGCGCGGTGCGCCGTCTCTCCGCCTTCCCGCCTTGGGGCAGTGGCTGTGGATAAAGACATCAGCTGTTCACAGTTGCGGGGGCAGCCGTGGCCTTGACCACGTTCCCTCTTAGCTCCGGCGTACAACCGGAGAACCTCGAAAGGGCGAAGGCTACGCAGGGCTCGAAGGACGGTCAATCACGGCAGTTGACGCTTGGTCGGACTCGTGATGTCCTAGCACGGTTTTTTCAGGTGCCTTGCGTCGCCGTACGCGAGGTGAAACGGGAAGTCGGTGCGTCCATTTTCGGACTAGTCCGACGCTGCCCCCGCAACGGTAAGCGATCGTAGGGTTAAGTACGCCACTGTGCCGACACGGCATGGGAAGGCATGCCCGTCCAGCCACAGGCTGGCGTCGTGAGCCCGGAGACCGGCCTGATCAGCTTTTTGGCAACCCGCGGTGGGCGGGCGCAAGCCGGAAATCTGGGCGCACCTGCGCCCGCTTCCCTCGCGCGCGTTCCTCTGCCGGTATCGTTAGCAACGCAGAGGGAATCTCCATGTCCAGCCGCACCCTGTCTCATTCCGCCGCTTCCTCCTCGACCCTGGCCCAACGCCTACTGCTGGCCATCGGCGCCAGCCTGATCGGCCTGTCCCTGGTGTACTTCGCCGGTTTCTCGCACATCGAGGCTGTGCACAACGCCGCTCACGACACTCGCCACAGTGCCGCCTTCCCCTGCCATTGAGTGATTCCCGGATGATCAAGCGCATCGCCCAGACTGCCGGTTTCGCTGGTCTGATCGCAGCCCTGGTGCTGACTCTGTTGCAGAGCCTGTGGGTAACCCCGCTGATTCTCCAGGCGGAAACCTATGAAAGCGCCGAGCCTGTCGCTCAGGTGGAGCACGACCATGAGCATGGCGGCGCCGCCGTCGCGCATACCCATGAACACAGCGACGAAGCCTGGGCTCCGGAAGATGGTTGGCAGCGCACCCTCTCAACTGGTGGCAGCAACCTCGTAGTGGCCGTGGGTTTCGCCCTGCTCCTCACCGGACTATTCAGCCTGCGCGGCCCGACCCGTGCCTGGCAGGGCCTGCTCTGGGGCCTGGGTGGTTTCGCCACGTTCGCCCTGGCACCGTCCCTTGGCTTACCGCCGGAACTGCCGGGCACCGCCGCCGCTGATCTGGCCCATCGTCAGACCTGGTGGGTCGGCACCGCCGCTTCCACTGCCGTGGGCCTGGCGCTCATTGCTTTCGGCCGCCATTGGGCTCTGCGCGTGCTGGGTGTCGTACTGCTGGTGATCCCCCATGTAGTGGGGGCGCCGCAGCCCGAAACCCACTCCAGCCTGGCACCGGAAGCGCTGGAGCATGAGTTCATCGTTGCTTCCTTGATCACCAATGCGGCGTTCTGGGCCGTGCTGGGCTGGGCTGCGGCCTGGCTGTACCAGCGTCACGCTTTGCCGTCTGCTTGAAGCTGGTCGCTGGGCTGGGCTGCCGACGCGGCTGCCCGACGGACGAATTGCAAGGCCTGCTGATGCAGTGCCTTGCCGAAGCCGGCGCTTCACTCGATGATCTGGCCGCGTTGGCCAGCAGTGAGGCGAAGGCCGCGGAGCCGGGGCTGATCGCCCTGTCCGAGCGGTTGCGGCTGCCGTTGTATTTCCTGCCTGTGGATATCCTTGCTGCGGAGGACCTGCGCCTGAGTCAGCCGTCCGAGCGTGTCCGGGAGGTCATCGGCAGTGCGGGCGTGGCGGAAGCCGCCGCCCTGGTCCAGATCGAAGCCCTGTTCGGCGGTCGCGCCGCCCTGCTCATCGACAAACGTCGCAGCGCCGGTGCTACTTGCGCCCTGGCCTGCATCCAGCACGAGGCTTGAGGCCATGACGGTCTATTTCATCGGCGCCGGCCCCGGCGATCCAGAACTCATTACTGTGAAGGGTCAGCGCCTGATCCGTGCCTGTCCGGTGATTCTCTACGCCGGTTCGCTGGTGCCCGAGGCCGTGCTGGCCGGGCACTGCGCGGAGTTGGTGGTAAACACCGCCGAGCTGCATCTGGATGAGATCGTCACGCTGTTGGCCGACGCCCATGCGAGGGGCCAGGACGTGGCGCGGGTACATTCGGGTGATCCATCGCTCTACGGCGCCATCGGCGAGCAGATTCGCCACCTGCGCGAACGGGACATCCCCTTCGAAGTGGTGCCGGGGGTAACGGCTACCGCCGCCTGCGCCGCGCTGCTGGGTTGCGAGCTGACCCTGCCGGACGTTTCCCAGACCCTGATCCTCACCCGTTACGCCAGCAAGACGCGCATGCCTGAAGGGGAAGAACTGGGCGATCTGGCCCGTCACCGCGCGACCATGGCCATTCACCTGGGCGTGAGTCAGCTGGCGAAAATAATCGGAGAACTGCTGCCGCACTACGGCGTCGACTGCCCCATCGCCGTGATCCATCGCGCCAGCTGGCCGGACCAGGAGCAGGTCACCGGCACTCTGGGGGACATCCTGCCCAAGGTGGCGGCACGGGATTTCCGCCGCACTGCGCTGATCCTGGTGGGCGAGGTACTGGCCGCCGATGGCTTTGCCGATTCTTCCCTTTATCGGGCCGATCACGCTCACCTCTATCGGCCCGGCAAAGCGTAGCCGCCACGCGGCTAGTGACGTACGCCGGTGAAACCCGCAGAATGCGGCTCTTATGCGGCGGGCAATTAGCCCGCACACTCTCTCTAACCGGCTTTAAGCGACCTTTTTCTCTATGCGAATGCGCTTGATGCTGTTGGGTGGCGGCAATTCACTCGGACAGGCGCTGATTCGCCAGGGTGCCGAGGAAGACATCGGTTTTCTCGCTCCGCGTCCGCCCGAACAGGGCTGGGACGCCGCCAGCCTGACCCAGCTGCTCGATGACACCCGGCCTGACGCCGTGGTCAACCTTGCCTACTACTTCGACTGGTTTCAGGCCGATGAAGTCAGTGGCGTCCGCCTGGCAGCCCAGGAGCGGGGCGTGGAACGTCTGGCCGAACTCTGCCAGCACCACAGCATCGTCCTGCTGCAGCCTTCCAGCTACCGGGTATTCGACGGCTCCCGCGCCACGGCCTACAGCGAGAAGGATGAAACCGTCCCGCTCAGCGAGCGCGGTCAGGCCATCTGGCGTATGGAACAGAGTGTCCGCGCCGTCTGCCCCAAGCACGTGTTGCTGCGTTTCGGCTGGTTGCTGGACGACAGCCGCGAGGGTTCCCTGGGGCGTTTCCTCAGTCGTGCGGAGCGGGCCGAAGAAATTTGCCTGGCCGACGATCGCCGCGGTAACCCCACCCCGGTCGACGATGCTGCGCGGGTGTTGCTGGCCGTGATCAAGCAGCTGGACTGCGCCGCGCCGCTCTGGGGCACCTATCACTACGGTGGCCACGAAGCGACCACGCCCCTGGCGCTGGGCCAGGCCCTGCTCAGTGAGGCCCGCAACCTGCATCCCCTGACGGTGCAGGACATCACGCCCCAGGCCCACGCCGCCCGCCCCGATGCGGCGGACGAGCCGCAGAACGCAGTGCTGGCCTGCAAGAAAATCCTCCATACCTTCGGCATCAAGCCGCGCGCCTGGCGTGCTGCCCTGCCGACCCTGCTGGACCGCTACTACCGCCATGGCTGATTCCCCCATCCTCATCACCGGCGGCGCCGGATTCATCGGCTCGCACCTGGCCGATGCGCTGCTCGCCAAGGGCCATGCCGTGCGCGTGCTGGACAACCTATCCACCGGCAAGCGTGGCAATCTGGCGCTGGATAACCCGAAGCTGGAGCTGATCGAGGGCGATGTGGCCGACTCGGCCCTGTTGACTCGCGCCATGGCTGGCTGCAAGGCAGTGGCACACCTGGCAGCGGTGGCATCGGTGCAGGCCTCGGTGGACGATCCGGTGGCGACCCACCAGAGCAATTTCATCGGCACCCTGAATGTCTGCGAGGCCATGCGCGAGCACGGCGTCAAGCGGGTGGTCTTCGCGTCCAGCGCTGCGGTCTATGGCCAGAACGGTGAAGGCACTGCGATTGATGAGGACACGCCCAAGGCGCCGTTGACACCCTACGCGGTGGACAAGTTGGCCAGCGAGCAGTACCTGGATTTCTATCGCCGCCAGCATGGGCTGGAACCGGCGGTGTTCCGCTTCTTCAATATCTTCGGTCCGCGCCAGGACCCATCCTCGCCCTATTCCGGGGTGATCAGCATCTTCACCGAGCGCGCTCTGGCCGGGCTGCCGATCACCGTGTTCGGCGATGGAGAGCAGACCCGCGACTTTGTCTATGTCGGCGATCTGGTACAGGTGCTGGTGCAGGCCCTGGAAGCGGAGTGGCTTGAAGTCGGGCCGGTAAACGTCGGTCTCAATCAGGCCACCAGTCTCAAGCAACTGCTGGCCGCTATCGGCGACGTACTGGGTACCCTGCCGCCGGTGACCCACGCCGAATCGCGCGCCGGGGATATCCGTCATTCGCGGGCCAACACTGCCCGCCTGCTGTTGCGCTATGACTTCCCGCAACCCACCCCGCTCAAGCTGGGCATAGCGCGGCTGTTGGGGCGCTGATCCCACCTGGCGTTGCAGTGTCCCTGTACTTCCCCAACACATGAAAAGGCGCCCGAAGGCGCCTTTTTGCTGGGTGGTGCCAGAGGAGTGGCTTAGAACTTGTAGCCGACACCCACCATGTAGACCCACGGGTCGACGTCCACGTCGACTTTGACCTTGCCCACACCGGCCAGGTCGGTTGTGGCCTGGGTGTCGATATCGATGTACCAGACGGCGGCGTTCAGCAGGATGTTGTCAGTCAGCATGTAGTCCATGCCGACTTGGGCAGCCAGGCCCCAGGAGTCGTCCAGGTCCAGGTTGCTGAAGCCCTGGCTCTTGCGTTGGCCGGTCAGGCTCTCATCGAAGAACAGGGTGTAGTTGAGGCCGGCGCCGACATAGGGCTGGAAGGCGGAGTTCGGGTCCATCGGGTAGTACTGGAGGCTAAGGGTCGGCGGCAGCTGCTTGATGTCGGCCAGCTTGCCATCCAGGGCGCCAAGGCCCTTCACACCTACTTCGTGCTGGAACGGGGTGGCGGCAAGCAGTTCCAGGCCGACATGGTCGGTGAGCATGTAGGTGCCGGTCAGGCCCAGTTGAGTGTCGCTGTCCAGGGTGGCTTTGGTGCCACCGACCTTGCCCCCGGCGATCGACAGGGCGGAGCTGTCTTCGTTCGGGTCCACGGTGGCGGCGCCGGCGCGAATGATCACATCGCCGGCCTTGTGGGCCTGGGCCAGGGGCGACGCGATGGCGAGGGCGAGCAGGGAGGCGGTGAGAAGATGCTTGCGCATGGAAGGCTCCAGTTGGTTCTAAGTGTGTTTGGCTGGAGCCAGTTTCAGTAATTAGCAAGCTTCGTATCTTGATCCAGAGCAATGTCACCGAGGGTCGATACGAAAAGGCCCGGTTTGACCGGGCCTTCATGCGTTGGAGGTCAGTTGCTGGGGGATTCGTACGGGTAGATCTTGCTCGCATCCATCTGGTAGCCGGCTTCGGCCAGCTCGCTGCTGCTGGCCTTCACTTGCAACGGGCCTTCGATCCAGAAGGGCTGGTAAAGCGCGTCCATCAGCACACCGAGTTCGCTCGTCACATGGACGATCTGGTTCGACGGCGGCGGCGGCACATGGATGCAGGCGCCAAAGTAAGGCACCAGGAGAAACTCGGTGACGCGGCCTTCCTCGGTCACATCCAGCGGCACGATGTAACCCGGCAGCTTCACGTCCTGACCGTCCAGCTCCTTGACCACGGGTGCCGCGGGCGACTGCTGGCTGGCGGCAGGGCCGGCCTCGGCGCTGAGGGCATCGGACAGTTGCGAGAGATCGTGGATGGGCGCTGGCGGCGCGGGCGGTGGAGCGCCTTCGGGGATCATCTCGGCCCAGGTGAGCTCGCGCGCCTCGCCGGCCCAGAGCGGGGAAGAAAGGGTCAGCAACAGGGCCAGCAGGATGCGCGTCATGGAACTCTCACAGGCGAATGGACAGACCGTCGGCCAGCGACTGCCGATAGGCACGCCACGCTGGCACCACGCCCATCAACAGGGCGGCGGCCAGAATAGCGCCGAGCAGCCTCCACTCATAGGGGCTTGGCAGCGCGAGCGGGAGGTAGAGGCCGTAGTTGGCCTGTACGTAGCCCTGGCTGAAGCCGATACCGATATAGAGCAGCCCCACGCCCAGAACCGCGCCGGCCACGGCCAGGGCAAAGGCTTCCAGCACCAGCAGGCTGCCAACATGCCAGGGCCGCGCACCCACCGAGCGCAGGATGGCCATTTCACGGCGGCGTTCGTTGAGGCTGGTGAGGATGGCGGTGAGCATGCCGATCAGGCCGGTTAGCACGACGAATAGCGAGACGACGAAGAGCGCCTTCTCCGCTGTACCCATCAGGCTCCAGAGCTCTTGCAGGGCCACGCCGGGCAGGATCGCCAGGAGCGGTTCGCCACGGTATTCGTTGATCTGCCGTTGCAGGGCGAAGGTGGCGATCTTGCTGTTCAGGCCAAGCATGAAGGCGGTGATGGCCTTGGGCTGCAGGTCCATGGCTCGCGCCTGATCGGCGTTGACCTTGCCGGCGCCGCGCGCGGGTACGCCGTTCTGCCAGTCGACATGCAACGCTTCCATGCCCGCCAGGGAGATGTGCAGGGTGCGATCAACCGGAGTGCCGGTGCGGGCGAGGATGCCAACTACAGTGAAGGGCTTGTCGTCATGTTGCACCAGACTGACGGTGCTGACGCCATGGGCGAGTACCAGCTTGTCTCCCAGTTTGTAGTGCAGGGCGTCGGCCACCTCGGCACCCAGGACCACCTCGAACATATCGGCGAAGGGCTTGCCCTCGGCCAACTGAAGCGGCCGGCCACGTCCATAGTGGTAATGCTCGAAGTAGGCGGCGCTGGTACCCATCACCCGGTAGCCACGGTGGGAGTCGCCGAGGGAGATGGGGATGGCCCACTTCACCCGTTTGTCCTGACTGATGGCTTCGAAACTGTCCCAGCGGATGTTGTTGGTGGCGTTGCCGATGCGGAACACGGAATAGAGCAGTAGGTTCACCGAGCCGGAGCGGGCGCCGACGATCAGGTCGGTGCCGCTGATGGTGCTGGCGAAGCTGGCGCGGGCTTCGGTGCGCACGCGCTCCACGGCCAGCAGCAGGCAGACCGAGAGGGCGATGGCGAAAACCGTCAGCAGCGCCGTGAAACGGCGGTTGGAGAGACTGGCCAGGGCCAGGCGCAGCAGATACATCTCAGTTCTCCTCGATGCGCGCGGCGTGGTTCAGGTCCGCCAGCGACAGGCTGCGATCGAACAGCGGCGCCAGGCTCTGGTCATGGCTGACGAACAACAGGCTGGCGCCTGCTTCGGTGCATTCGGCGAACAGCAGCTTGAGAAAAGCTTCGCGGGCGTCCGCGTCCAGGGCCGAGGTGGGTTCGTCGGCGATCACCAGCTCCGGTTGGCCGATCAGGGCACGGGCGGCGGCGACGCGTTGTTGCTGGCCGATGGAGAGGGCGTCGGCGCGGCGTTGCAGCAACGCTTCCTTCAGGCCGAGGTGGCGCAGCAGGATGGCTGCGGCGGCATCGACGCTGCCGTGGCGCTGACGGGCACGCTCGGCGCGCAGGCGCGAAAAGCGGCAGGGCAGTTCGACGTTCTCCCGCACGGATAGGAAGGGCAACAGGTTGAACTGCTGAAAGATGTAGCCCGTGTGGTCCACGCGAAAGTGGTCGCGGGCACTCGCGGATAGCTTCGCCAGATCCTGGCCGAGCAAGCGGATGCTGCCGCGACCGGGCTTCTGTACGCCGCCGAGCAGGCCGAGCAAGGTGGTCTTGCCGCTGCCGCTGGGGCCCTTGAGGAAGAGGCTTTCACCCCGTTGCAGGCGGAACTCGGGAATGTCCAGCAGTTCCGGGTGGCCGGGCCAGGCAAAGCCCAGCCCCTGGAGTTCGATCAGTGTCTGGCTCATGGGAAAACGACCGGGTTGCCCCGGCCGGTTCAGGAGAAGTTAGAAGCTCAGGCTGGTGCTGGACTTTGAGAGTTCCGCGCCTTGCTGGCCGTTCGGGCCGATCAGTTGTACCTGAATTTTCTCGGTGGCGGGGAAGCGCTTGAACAGCTCTGCAAGGTTCAGGGACTTCAGCGCGTCGGGGGTGGCGCACTCGAGTTGGTAGTGGGCGTGCACTTCGCTGTGTTGGTGCTCATGGCCCTTGGCGTGCCCATCATGATGCTCATCTTGGCCGAAGAGCGGGCTCTCGAGTTCCTGCGAGACGACCTTGCAACCGGCTGCGGCCGGAAGGGCGAAGAGCTCCAGGGGCTTGTCCAGCTCGGCGCGGGCGGCGGTGACCTTGACCTTGTCCGCGTCGCTTTTGGCTGCATGCTCGAAGCCGACCAGGTTCATTGCAGGGCTTTCCAGCTCCAGTTCCAGGGTCTTGCCGTCCAGCGCGGCGTTCAATCGCGCCACGCCGTGCTCGTGGGCACTGAGGCTGCCGTGCTCATGGTCGTGCTCATGAGCCTGGACGGCGGCCAGGGGCAGCAGGGCGAAAGGCAGGGCAAGCAGCAAGCGGCGCATGGGAGATCTCCGGGAGGGGGAAGTGAGCGTTACGTTATAACAAATGTAGGCAGCCCGCCAGCGCCGTGGGAGCATTGCGCATTCGCTTCTGGAGGAGTTGGATATGCTGCGTATACGTGGACAGATCGGTGACTGGCCGGTGGACCTGACGGTGGAAATGGATGCCGACGACTGGGACCAGTTGGCCAGCCGCCTGTCGCCCGAGGGGGTGGTCCAGGCTCCTATGGCGGCGAAGGCTGCGAGTGGCCCGCACAATGACGCCCTCTGGGATACCGCCCAGCAACTTCTGCGCGAGGCCGGGCAGATGGAGGGGCCGCGCCTGCTGGCGGAACTGGAAGCGCTGGCCGGCGGCGTGGCGGCGGGCAAGCGCCTGTTGGTGCGCCTGCGCCACTGTGAGCAGGTGCATATGGAAGCGGGGAAGGATGCGCCCCTTTATATATGGAGGGGGTGAGCAGTCGATGTGCCGAGTTGCCCTTGCAGGTTGGGCCGAGTTTCACGAGGCCCAACGAGCAGAGTCGAATTCTGCTCGTTGGGCTTCGCTGCGCTCTTCGCCAACCTACCGATGCTCGATCAGTAGATCGCGTTGTAGAGCTTGCGGCGGTAGGTGGTGACCAGCGGGTGGTCGTTGCCCAGCAGGTCGAACACTTGCAGCAAGGTCTTGTGGGGCAAGCCTTCGCAATAGCTGCGGTTGCGTACGAAGAGCTTGAGCAGGCTATCCAGCGCCGGCTCGTACTGCTGGCGGGAGAGCTGCTGGATCGCCAATTGGTAGACCGCCTCGTCGTCGCCGGCATCCTGCGCCAGGCGTGATTTCAGGTCGGCCACTTCCGGCAGGTCTGCAGCCTGGCGGAGGAAGGTCAGTTGGGCACGAGCGCCGGCCAGGGCCTGCTTGTGTTCGTCGCTCTTCACCGCGTTGAGCACGGTTTCCGCTTCGCCCAGTTCGCCGCGCTCGGCGAGGCAGCGGGCATAGAGGATCAGGCCGGCGGCGTTGGTGTTGTCGTCGGTCAGCAACTGCTTCAGCAGGTTCTCCGCTTCACTGATGCGGCCTTCATTGAACGCGGCCTGGGCGGCGTCCAGCAGATTACCCTGGGGAGTAGCCGGCATCTGCACGTGGGGTTCGAGCATGGCGCGGATGGCTGATTCCGGCTGCGCCCCGGCGAAGCCGTCCACCGGCTGGCCGTCCTTGAACAGCACCACGGTCGGCAGGCTGCGGATGCCGAAGCGCATGACGATGTCCTGCTCGATATCGCAATTGACCTTGGCCAGCAGCAGCTCGCCCTGGTAAGACTCGGCGATCTGCGCCAGCAGCGGCATCAGCGCTTTGCAGGGGGCGCACCAGTCGGCCCAGAAATCCACCAGCACGGGCTTGTGGAAGGAGTTCTGGATCACCGCCTGGTCGAAGTCGGCGCCGGTGGTATCGAAGATGTAAGGAATGTCGCTCATCTGGGCTCTCGAAAGCGCGAAAGGATGGGCGAATCATAAGGCCGGCGACGGGGGATGAATATGCCCCGCACGAGCGCGGAGCTTGCAGATGGCACGGTCTGCTTTACCTGTGGGGGCGAATTCATTCGCTAACCGGGCCGCAGGTCCGGCCCCGGGAAATCAACCCGAGACCAGTTGGGGAGCGCTACGCGCTCCATAGCGAATGAATTCGCCCCCACAATGTCATCACCGAATCGCGTGATACAGGCTCACATTGCGGAATTCCGCCGGCTCGGCCAGGTCCGGCCAGGTGCAGGCGTCCAGAATGGCAAGGCGCGTGTAGAGCGGGTGCTGGAAGTCGCGGACCCGTGAGTCGGCCACCAGGGCCTGGCGGCCGCGCGTGAGGAAGTGGTCGAGCAGGGGCAGGTTGGCTCGGTCGTAGAGCACGTCGGCGACGATGATCAGGTCGAAGCGGTCTTCTTCCTGAAAGAAGTCCGCCGAGTAGCTCAGCTCTACTCCGTTGAGCACGGCGTTGGCGCGGCAGGCTTCCAGGGCCAGTGGGTCGAGGTCGCAGGCGACTACTTCGGCGGCGCCGGCCTTGGCTGCGGCAATGGCGGCAACGCCGGAGCCTGCGCCGAAGTCCAGCACGCGCTTGCCAGCCACCCACTCGGGTTTCTCGGCCAGCCAGCGTGCCAGAGCCAGGCCGCTGGCCCAGCAGAAGCACCAGTAAGGCGGTTCTTCGAGGATGCGTCGGGTCTCTTCGGGGCTGAAGGCGCGGTCCATATTGTTGGCGTCGATGAGCCAGAGCTTGAGATCTGTGCCGGGCAGGGTTTCCGCACCGAGGCTGGCGTCGCCCAGCAATTGGGTCAGCGCCTGCTGCAGCGATTCCGGGGCGTTCATGGTGCCGGCACCATCTGCAGGGGGCCGAGGGATTGGCTTTGAGGCTGCAGGATGAGGCGCGGCTGCATCTTGAGGATCAACTGTCCGGACAGACTGACGCGGCCGCGCAGCTCCACGCGCTCACCACGGGGAAAGGACTCCGGGTTGAACAGCAGGCGGAAGGGCAGGGGGCCGCCATTGCCATTCAACACCAGGCTGCCAAGCAGGCGTTGTGGGCGGTCGCGGGAATCGATCGACATCAGTGCCAGTTCCACCTCGCTGCCGGCGGGCGGCGCCTGTAACACACCGCTGAGTTCGCGCATGTGGGCAGGCGTGGCCTCCACCTTGGGCTGCGGCGCCGGGGCGGGCTGTTCCGGGACGGGTTCTTCACTGGCACATGCCGCTAGCAGGGTGGCCAGGAGCAAGGGAAGGAGTGGACGCATCTGGGCTTCCTGATCTGAATGCGCGGGCCTTATAGCGCAAAGCCGTCGGCTTGTCTTGCCCCGGGGATGCGCTACCATGGACCCCCTTTTCTACCGATGCCCCCACGAACGCCATGCACTGTCCCTTTTGCGGCGCACACGACACCAAGGTCATTGATTCACGGCTGGTAGCCGAGGGCGATCAGGTGCGCCGTCGCCGCGAGTGCCTGAACTGTGAGGAGCGTTTCACCACCTTCGAGACCGCCGAACTGGTGATGCCCCGTCTGATCAAGCAGGACGGTAGCCGCCAGCCTTTCGACGAAGACAAGCTGCGGGCCGGCATGCAGCGCGCACTGGAAAAGCGTCCAGTAAGCGTAGAGCGTCTTGAGGCAGCCATCGCCCATATCAAGCACAAACTGCGCGCCACCGGCGAACGTGAGGTGAAGTCGCGGGTGCTGGGTGAGCTGGTGATGCTTGAGCTGCAGAAGCTCGACGAAGTCGCCTACATTCGCTTCGCCTCGGTCTATCGCCGCTTCCAGGACCTCAACGAGTTCCGCGAGGAAATCGAACGCCTGGCCCGCGAGCCGTCGAAAGACTGATGGCTGTCAGCGATCAGGCCTATATGGCCCGCGCCCTCGAGTTGGCGCGCAAAGGTATCTACTCCACCCACCCCAATCCGCGCGTCGGCTGCGTCATCGTTCGCGATGGCCAGATCGTTGGCGAAGGCTGGCACGTCCGTGCCGGCGAACCCCATGCCGAAGTCCACGCCTTGCGCCAGGCCGGTGAGCTGGCCCGCGGCGCGACCGCCTACGTCACCCTCGAACCCTGCAGTCATCACGGTCGCACGCCGCCTTGCGCCGATGCGCTGGTGGCTGCCGGAGTGGGGCGCGTGGTGGCGGCCATGCAGGACCCCAATCCCCAGGTGGCCGGCCGTGGCTTGAAACGCCTGGCGGATGCCGGCATTGCGGTCAGCAGTGGCGTGCTAGAGGCCGAAGCGCGGGCATTGAATGCCGGCTTCATCAAGCGCATGGAACAGGGCCTGCCGTTCGTGCGGGTGAAGCTCGCCATGAGCCTGGACGGCCGCACTGCGATGGCCAGCGGCGAGAGCCAGTGGATCACCGGCCCGGAGGCCCGTTCGGCCGTACAGCGCCTGCGCGCCAGGGCCAGTGTGGTGCTGACCGGAGCCGATACCGTGCTCACTGACGCTGCGCGTCTCACCGTGCGTGCCGAAGAGTTGGGCCTCGACCCTGAACTCACTGCCCTGGCCGTCAGTCGCCCGCCGCTGCGGGTGCTGGTGGACGGGCGTTTGCGGGTGCCGCTGTCGGCGCCCTTTTTCCAGGCGGGTCCGGCGCTGGTCGCCACCGCCGGCGATGTCCACGAAGTCAGTCCTGGCCGCGAACTGCTGGCCCTGCCCGGCGCCGATGGCCATGTCGACCTGCGCCGGTTGCTGCAAGAACTGGCCAACCGTGGCGTCAACGAAGTCCTGGTGGAGGCCGGTCCGCGCCTGGCCGGGGCCTTTGCCCGTGCCGGACTGGTGGATGAGTACCAGATTTTCATCGCCGCGAAGTTCCTCGGCTCCAGCGCCCGTCCCTTGCTGGACTGGCCGTTGGCGCGGATGGCCGAAGCCCAAGAGCTGAACATCGTCGAAATGCGCGCTGTGGGCGACGACTGGCGAGTCATTGCGGTTCCTCGTCCCGCTGCCTGATTTCGCACGCGCCAGCATGCCCACGACAGCCGATGCAAGTTCGCCACGACTGTGATAAAACGCCTGCCAGCCAGTTTCATTGACTGGCTGAAACGTTCTCAGGGCGGGGTGCAAGTCCCCACCGGCGGTAATTGCGCTGAATGTGCATAGCCCGCGAGCGCCTGCCACTGGCAGGGTCAGCAGACCCGGTGTGATTCCGGGGCCGACGGTAATAGTCCGGATGAAGAGAGAACGGGATAGCCTGCCTGGGCTGGGGTACGTTCGTGCCTGCGCCCGCCAGATCCCTTTCGATCCGATACGCCCTGTTTTTCACGAAACAGGAGTTCCATCGATGTCACATGCAACAGTCCATATCCTTCCGGCGCCGGCGGATCGTCCGCGCGCGGGTGAGGGGCGGGCGCCTATAATGCGTCTTTCGCCGGTTTTCGCCGGCACGCTGCAAGTTCTGGAGGTCCCATGTTCACCGGCATAATCGAAGCCATCGGCACCATCCGTGCGATCACGCCCAAAGGCGGCGACGTCCGCGTCCTGGTGGAAACCGGCAAGCTGGATCTCGGTGACGTGAAGCTCGGCGACAGCATTGCGGTAAACGGCGTCTGCCTCACCGCCGTGGAGCTGCCGGGCAACGGCTTCTGGGCCGATGTCAGCCGCGAGACCCTGGCCCGCACCGCCTTCGACGACCTGAAACCCGGCAGCCCGGTCAACCTGGAAAAGGCCCTGACCCCTACCAGTCGCCTCGGTGGCCACCTGGTCAGCGGCCATGTCGACGGTATCGGCGAAGTCGTGGCGCGGGAAGACAACGCCCGCGCCGTGCAATTCCGCATTCGCGCACCGCGCGAGCTGGCCAAGTACATTGCCCTCAAGGGTTCGATCACCGTCGACGGCACCAGCCTGACGGTGAATTCGGTAAACGGCGCGGACTTCGAGCTGACCATCGTCCCGCACACCCTGGCCGAGACCATCATGGTCGACTACCGACCGGGGCGCCGCGTCAACCTGGAGGTCGACCTGCTGGCTCGCTACCTGGAACGCCTGCTGCTGGGCGACAAGGCAGCGGAGCCCCAGTCCTCCGGCCTGACCGAAAGCTTCCTCGCCGAACACGGCTACCTCAAACACTGAATTCATTAAGGAGGGCCCATGGCTCTCAACAGCATCGACGAACTGATCGAAGACATCCGCCAGGGCAAGATGGTCATCCTCATGGATGACGAGGATCGCGAGAACGAAGGCGACCTGATCATGGCCTCCGAGTGCGTGCAGGCCGAACACATCAACTTCATGGCCCGATTCGCCCGCGGCCTGATCTGCATGCCGATGACCCGTGAGCGCTGCGAGCTGCTGAAGCTGCCGCTGATGGCGCCGCGCAACGGTTCCGGCTTCGGCACCAAGTTCACCGTTTCCATTGAGGCCGCCGAAGGTGTCACCACCGGCATCTCCGCCGCCGACCGTGCGCGCACCGTGCAGGTAGCGGCCGCCAAGGGCGCCAAGGCCGACGATATCGTCAGCCCCGGTCACATTTTCCCGCTCATGGCCCAGCCCGGCGGCGTGCTGGCGCGTGCCGGCCACACCGAAGCCGCCTGTGACCTGTCGCGCATGGCTGGCTTCGAGCCGAGCGGCGTGATCTGCGAAATCATGAACGACGACGGCACCATGTCCCGTCGCCCCGAGCTCGAGGCCTTCGCCGCCGAGCACGGGATCAAGATCGGCACCATCGCCGACCTCATCCACTACCGCCTGATCCACGAGCGCACCGTCGAGCGCATCGCCGAGCAGCCGCTGGACAGCGAGCTGGGCCATTTCAACCTGGTGACCTACCGCGACTCCGTGGAAGGTGACGTGCACATGGCGCTGACCCTGGGCAAGATCTGCCCGGAAGAGCCGACCCTGGTGCGGGTGCATAACATGGACCCGCTGCGCGATCTGTTCATGGTCAACCAGGCGGGTCGCTGGAGCCTGCGCGCCGCGATGAAGGAAGTGGCGGCCGCCGGCAGCGGCGTCGTGCTGCTGCTCGGCACCCCGCTCACCGGTCCGCAGTTGCTGGCCCACCTCGAGCGCCAAATGGGTGCCGAAACCAAGGTCACCAACCCGACCACCTACAGCACCGTGGGTGCCGGCTCGCAGATTCTCCGCGACCTCGGGGTGCGCAAGATGCGCCTGATGAGCTCGCCGATGAAGTTCAACGCGATATCCGGCTTCGACCTGGAAGTTGTAGAATACCTGCCCGCTGAATGACCCGTAGGGCTCTGGCCATCAAGGCCGGGGCCCTCGCTCTTTAATTGACGAGATCTCGCCCATGTCCCTGAAGACCATCGAAGGTACCTTCATCGCCCCCAAAGGCCGCTATGCCCTGGTGGTCGGCCGTTTCAACAGTTTCGTCGTGGAAAGCCTGGTGAGCGGCGCCGTAGACGCGCTGGTACGCCATGGCGTCAGCGAAAACGACATCACCCTCATTCGTGCGCCCGGTGCATTCGAGATCCCGCTGGTGGCCCAGAAGGTCGCCCAGCAAGGCGAGTACTCCGCCATCATCGCCCTCGGCGCGGTCATTCGTGGCGGCACCCCGCACTTCGAATACGTCGCTGGCGAATGCACCAAGGGCCTGGCCCAGGTCTCCATGGAATTCGGTGTACCGGTCGCCTTCGGCGTGCTGACCGTCGACTCCATCGAGCAGGCTATCGAACGCTCCGGCACCAAGGCCGGCAACAAGGGTGCTGAAGCCGCTCTGTCCGCCCTGGAAATGGTCAGCCTGTTGGCTGCCCTGGAGGCCAAGTGAGCAACGCAGACGGTTCGGCGCCCAAGGCACCGAAAGGCAAGATCGCAGCCCGTCGCCAGGCCCGCAGCCTGGCGATGCAGGCGCTCTACTCCTGGCACATTGCGGGTCAGCCGCTCAACGAAATCGAGGCGCAGTTCCGCGTCGACAACGATTTCAGCACGGTAGACGGCGCCTACTTCCACGAGATTCTCCACGGCGTACCGCGCCAGAAGACCGAGATCGATGCGGCCTTCCTGCCCTGCCTGGACCGTGCCCTCGAGGAAGTGGACCCGGTTGAGCTGGCGATCCTGCGCCTGTCCACCTACGAGCTGATGAACCGCGTGGATGTGCCTTACCGCGTGGTGATCAACGAAGGTATCGAACTGGCCAAGGTGTTTGGCGCAACCGACGGGCACAAGTTCGTCAACGGCGTGCTGGACAAGCTGGCGCCGCGCCTGCGCGCCGCCGAAGTCCGCGGCGGCAAGCGCTGATTGCAGCCGTCGCGTGGGTGAGTTCGAGCTGATCCGCCGTTTCTTCGCCTCTGCCGCTTGCGCGGCCGGAGGCGAAGGTATTGCCCTTGGCATCGGCGACGACTGTGCGCTGCTGCAACTGCCGCCTGGTGAGCAGCTGGCGATTTCCACTGACACCCTGGTGGCCGGCGTGCACTTTCCGCAAGGTGCCGACCCCTTCCTTCTTGGCCAGCGCGCCCTGGCGGTTTCCGCCAGCGACCTGGCGGCCATGGGCGCCACGCCCGTCGCCTTCACCCTTGCCCTGACGCTGCCCGACGCCCGAGCCGATTGGCTGGAGGGGTTCGCCCGTGGTCTATGCGCCATGGCGAGCGGCTGCGGGATCGGCCTGGTGGGCGGCGATACCACCCGTGGTCCGCTGAGCCTGACCCTGACCGTGTTCGGTCGCCTGCCTGCTGGCCTGGCCCTGACCCGCGCCGGTGCGCGTCCCGGCGAGCTGCTGTGCGTGGGGGGCAGCCTGGGCGATGGTGCAGGCGCTCTACCGCTGGTGCTGGGCGAGCGGCAGGACAGCGGCGTGCAGGCGGACTACCTGCTGCAGCGCTACTGGGCGCCACAACCGCAACTGGCCCTGGGCCAGGCGCTGCGCGGCAGGGCCACGGCGGCGCTGGACATCTCCGACGGTCTGCTTGCCGATTGCGGTCATATCGCTACCGCCTCGGGCGCAGCGCTGCTGGTCGAAGCTTCGCGGCTACCGCTGTCTTCGGCCCTCGAAGGACTCTTTTCCAGGGAATTCGCCCTCAACTGTGCGCTAGCCGGTGGCGATGATTACCGCCTGGCCTTTACCCTGCCTGCCAGCGAGCTGGACGCCCTCCAGGCGGACTGGCCGGACGTGGCTGTGATCGGCCGGGTGGAAGCCGGACAGGGTGTGCACCTGCTGGACGCCGCCGGCGTCGAAGTAAAACCGCCGGCACTGGGTTATCAACATTTCGGGAGTCAAGGTGACTGATCGCGAATCGGCCACGCCGCAACCCATCCCTCATTCGGTATGGAGCAACCCCTGGCATTTCCTCGCCTTCGGCTTTGGCTCGGGTACCTTGCCCAAGGCCCCGGGCACCTGGGGTTCGCTGGTAGCGCTGCCCTTCATTCCGCTCTGGCAGATGCTGCCGGACTGGGGTTACTGGTTGATGCTGGGGCTGACCATGCTGTTCGGCTTCTGGCTGTGCGGCAAGGTAGCCCACGATCTGCGCGTGCATGACCATGAAGGCATCGTCTGGGACGAGATGGTCGGTATGTGGATCACCCTCTGGCTGGTGCCCGAGGGCTGGCAATGGTTACTGCTGGGTTTCCTGGTGTTCCGTGTGATGGACATCCTCAAACCCTGGCCAATCCGCTGGATCGACCGCCATGTCCACGGTGGCGTGGGGATCATGCTCGACGATGTGCTGGCCGGGGTCTTCGCCTGGCTGGCGATGCAGCTCATCATCTGGGGTCTGGCCTAGTCTTGGTAGGACCTGCGACGGGGATGGGCGGGTGGAGGGCAGTGTGATGCGGAGCTGGATACTGAAGGCCCTGATCGGTTGCGTGTTGCTGCCCGCAGCCTGGGCCGAACCGTTCCCGGCCAACGAAATCCATCTCGCCAGCGAAGTCTGGCCCGAGCACACCGAGGCCAACGGCACGGGGCTCGGCTGGGACATCCTGCGTCGGGTCTATGAACCCGAAGGCATCCAACTGAAGATCCGCTCCATGCCCTATACCCGCTCCATCGGCCTGGTGCAGCGCGGCGAGGCGGATGCCTGGGTCGGTTCCTACCGCAACGAGGTCAAGGACGCCTGGTACCCGCGCTGGCACTACGACGCCGACCAGGTCAGCGCGCTCTCGCTGAAATCCACTCCGGTCCCCACCCTGGCCACACTCGGGCAGTACCGCCTGGCCTGGATTCGAGGCTACGACTACCAGGACTACCTGCCGAACCTGAAGCACTTCAAGGAGATCCAGCGGCGTAGCGGCATCCTCTCGATGCTCGAGTTGGGTCATGTGGATTTCTACATCGACGCCCGCACCGAGGTGGACGATGTGCTGGAAAGCGCTACCGACCGCGGCCGCTTTCGGATCACCCCGCTGGTGCGCCTGCCCCTCTACCTGGGCTTCGCCAATACAACGCGCGGCCGCCATCTGGCGGACGTCTTCGACCGACGCATGAGCGCCCTGGTCGCCAGCGGCGAGCTGAAACCGTTGTTCAAGCGCTGGAAACAGCCTTACTCCTTCGACAAGGAACTGGAGAAACCCCATGTCGCGCCCTGACTTGCGATTCGTCGCCTTCCTGCTGGCGTTCGCTCCGCTACTCGCGGCCGCTACCCAGGTGCAAGTGGTCGGCCTCTTCCCCGGAGCTGCGGTACTCAACGTCGACGGCCAGCGCAAGCTGGTGAAAGTGGGGCAAACGGGCCCTGGTGGCGTTCAGGTAATCAGTGCCGACAGCAAGGGTGCTGTGCTGCGCGTCGACGGCGTCGAGCGCAGCTACGGCCTTTCCCGCGAATACAACCAGGCCGGCAGTTCCGCCGCGCCCGGCACTCCGGCCGCGCCGCAGAAGGCCCAGCTAAGCGTCGCCCGTGGCAACAATGGGCATTATCAGGTGGCGGGCTCCATCGAGGGTCATCCGGTGCAGTTCCTGGTGGACACCGGCGCCACCAGCGTCGCCATGAACGAGAACCAGGCCCGTCGCCTGGGTATCGACTACCGGGTGAAGGGTCTGCCGATGAAGGCCAGCACCGCCGGCGGTACGGTCAATGCCTGGCGGGTGAAGTTCGACAGCATCAAGGTCGGCAGCCTCGAAGTGCTGGGCGTGGAGGGTGCGGTTATCGAGGGCGAGGCGCCGGTGGAAGTGCTGCTGGGCATGAGTTTCCTCAATCGCGTGCGCTGGCGCGAAGAGCAGGGCGTTCTTCTGCTGGAGTCGAAATTCTAAGGGCGCTTCCTTCGAGCCATTCGATACGTATCCCCAACTATTCAATCTGACCTGCCGGTTAGTGCTGCTGTTACAATGCCGGCCTTGCTAATTTCCAGGAGTTCTCCGGTGTCTGTCGTTTTTGTCGCCGCCTCCCAACTGCCCACTCCTTTCGGCGTGTTCACCATGCACGGCTTTCTCGATGAGGCCAGTGGTAAGGAGCACGTTGCGCTCACCCTGGGCGATGTGGCCAGCGGCGAACCCGTCCTGGGCCGCCTGCACTCCGAGTGCCTAACCGGTGACGCCCTGTTCAGCCTGCGTTGCGATTGCGGGTTCCAGCTGGAAGCGGCCCTGAGTGCCATCGCCGAAGCCGGCTGCGGCGTGCTGCTGTACCTGCGTCAGGAAGGTCGTGGCATCGGCCTGCTGAACAAGATCCGCGCCTATGAACTGCAAGATGGCGGCGCCGATACCGTTGAGGCCAACGAGCGCCTGGGCTTTGGTGCCGATCAGCGGGATTATGCAATGTGCCAGCCCATGCTGGAGCACCTGGGGGTTTGCGCCATCAAGCTGATGACCAACAACCCACGCAAGGTCAAGGCTCTGGAGAGCTATGGCCTCAACGTGGCCGAGCGCGTACCGCTGCAGACCGGGCTGAACAAGCACAACCGCAAGTACCTGGCCACCAAGGCCGGCAAGCTCGGGCATATGCTCGGCAACCTGCATCAGGCGGAAGCCGAGTCGTGACCCGCAAGGACGTCCGTCGCAGGCTCGCCCTGGCCTGGTGGCGCCAGCTGGGCTACACCCTGGTGCCGCTGTTCATCATGAGTTACCTGTTTGGCGACGGTGAACCGGTGCTGCCGGTGCTGCAGATGCCGCTATTCATCGCAGCGCTGGCGTCCATGTTCTTCAGCCTGCCGTTGTTTTCCGCGTACAAGCGCGCGCTGGTTGCGACCGAAGCCGCCCTTGGCCGAGCCGAGGAGCCGGGCGCCTGGCAAGAGCTGGCTCGTCGTCGTGGCAAGGCCTTTCTCGCCGCCGGCTTGCCAGCCTGGATCGCCGCCCTGGCGGTGCTGGTCGGCCTCAATGCAGTGGCGCTGATCCTCCTCGCCCTGAGCAGCCTGGTGCTGCTCTACCTCTACCGAATTCCCCGCCAGCTCGGCTGATGCGCCGGCTGCTCACCTTCCTGCTGTTGTGCCTGGCCCTACCCGCCACGGCACAGCTGCGTGTGGTCAGCCTGGCGCCTTCCCTCACGGAAACCATGCTCGACCTAGGCGCCGGCGACCTACTGGTGGGTGTGCTCGACGGCGGTGATCGTCCAGCGGCCCTCGCGGGATTGCCATCGGTAGGCCGATACGGTCAGCTGCAAGCGGAAAGCCTGCTCAACCTAAAGCCTGACCTGGTGTTGCTGTGGCCCGACAGCGTCGGCGCCGCTGGGCGCGAACAGCTGAAAAGGCTCTCGATTCCCCAGTTGGTGGTGGAACCCCGGGATCTGGAGCAATTGGCGCAATCGTTCATCGAGATCGGCGAGCGAGTCGGTCGGGCCGACCAGGGCCGCCAGTTGGCTGTGCGTTTTGAAACAGGCCTGGCGGAACTGCGCCAGCGCTATCAACGTGATGCGCCGCTGAAGGTCTTCTACCAGGTGTGGGACAAGCCGCTCTACACCCTCGGCGGCAAGCAGATCGTCAGCGATGCCTTGAGGGTCTGCGGTGCGCGGAACGTCTTCGCCGACCTCGCGCTGCCGGCGCCACAGGTGGGCGTCGAGGCCGTGCTGCAGCGCGATCCGACGGTGATCCTGGTGAGCGAGCCGAGCCAGGCCGGCGACTGGAAAGCCTGGCCGCAATTGGCGGCAGTGAGGACGGGGCAGGTCTGGCCGGTGCCCGACCGGGGGCTGGAGCGGCCGAGTTTCCAGATGCTGGGTGCAACCGAGAAACTATGCCGCCTGCTGGAGACTGCAAGGTAAATACAGAGGGCGATGATGGGTTTCGGACCTCAACCCATCCCACGGATTCGCCCTTGCGCTGGGCGTGCCTTCGTAGGATGGGTAGAGCGAAGCGAAACCCATGCAGTGGGGGCTCAGGCGCCCAGCAGCACCAGCCGCTTGCGCACCGATGCCTCGATACCCGCCGCGTCCAGTCCGCACTCGGCGAGCATTTCCGCCGGTTTGGCGTGTTCGACGTAGTAATCCGGCAGGCCCAGGTGCAGCACGGGCTTGACCAGGTTCTCGCGGGCGAGGAACTCGCTGACGGCGGCGCCAGCACCACCCATCACGCTGTTCTCTTCGATGGTTACCAGCAGCTCATGGCTGCCGGCCAGCTCGCGGACCAGCGCCTCGTCCAGGGGTTTGACGAAGCGCATGTCGACCACGGTGGCGTCCAGGTTTTCCGCCACTTGCAGGGCTTCGGCCAGTTGCACGCCGAATACCAGCATCGCCACTTTCGAACCCGCGCGACGTACCACGCCCTTGCCGATTTCCACCGGCGCCAGGGTCGGGTCGATCGCGGCGTTCGGGCCGCTGCCGCGCGGGTAGCGCACGGAGGCCGGGCCTTCGAAGTGGTAGCCGGTAGTCAGCAACAGGCGCAGTTCGTTCTCGTCGCTCGGGGTCATCACCAGCATGCCGGGGATGCAGCGCAGGTAGGAGAGATCGAAGCTGCCAGCGTGGGTCGGGCCGTCTTCGCCCACCAGGCCGGCGCGGTCGATGGCGAACAGCACGTCGAGGTTCTGCACGGCTACGTCGTGGATCAGTTGGTCGTAGCCGCGCTGGAGGAAGGTGGAATAGATGGCCACCACCGGCTTGGCGCCATCGCAGGCCATGCCGGCCGCCAGGGTCACGGCGTGCTGTTCGGCGATGGCAACGTCGAAGTAACGATCCGGGAAGCGCTCACTGAAGGCCACCAGGTCGGAGCCTTCCTTCATCGCCGGGGTGATGCCCACCAGGCGCGGGTCCTGCCCGGCCATGTCGCACAGCCACTGGCCGAACACGTTGGAGTACTTCGGGCCGGACGGTTTCTTCGGCGCGGCCGGGGCCTTGATCGGCTCCAGCTTGGTGATCGCGTGGTAGCCGATGGGGTCGACTTCCGCTGGGGCGAAACCCTTGCCCTTCTTGGTTACCACGTGGAGGAACTGCGGGCCCTTGAGGTCGCGCATGTTGCGCAGGGTAGCGACCAGGGTGGGCAGGTCGTGGCCGTCGATGGGGCCGATGTAATTCCAGCCGAGCTCCTCGAACAGCGTGCCGGGAACCAGCATGCCTTTGGCATATTCCTCGGTACGACGGGCGATTTCCCAGGCGCCGGGCAGGCGCGAGAGCACCTTCTTGCTGCCTTCGCGCATGCTCGCGTAGGTGCGGCTGGAGAGGATCTTCGCCAGGTAGTTCGACAGGCCGCCGACATTGTGCGAGATCGACATGTCGTTGTCGTTGAGGATCACCAGCATGTCCGCCTGCACGTCCGACGCGTGGTTGAGCGCCTCGAAGGCCATGCCGGCGGTCAGCGCGCCGTCGCCGATCACGGCGATCGACTTGCGGTTTGAACCCTGCATGCGGGCGGCGATGGCCATGCCCAGGGCGGCGCTGATGGAGGTGCTGGAGTGACCGACGCCGAAGGTGTCGTACTCGCTTTCCACGCGCCGCGGGAAGGCGGCGATTCCGTCCTTCTGGCGCAGGGTGCCCATCTGCTCGCGGCGCCCGGTGAGGATCTTGTGCGGATAGGCCTGGTGGCCCACGTCCCAGACCAGCCGGTCGTCGGGTGTGTCGTAGACGTAGTGCAGGGCGATGGTCAGCTCCACCACACCCAGGCCGGCACCGAAGTGACCGCCGGTCTTGCCGACGGTATAGAGCAGGTACTGGCGCAGTTCGTCGGCCAGGGTTTCCAGCTCCGCCTCGCCAAGCCGGCGCAGTTGATCCGGCGTCGCCGCGCGGTCGAGCAGGGGCGTGACGGGGCGTTCGCGGGGAATCTCGTGGAACGTCGTGGGCATCAGGCGAATCGTTATAGGTAAAAAAAGATGGGCAAGTTTACCTGATGCGCTCGTCAGTGCCCAAACGTGCTGTCAGTCAGTTCGTAGCACCTTGTGTGATTGATTACGCCGGGTAGTGCCGCGCCAGGAAATCCAGCAACCGCTCATTCACCGCGGCCGGGCTCTCGTTCTGCAGCCAGTGGCCGCAATCGGGCAAACGATGCTGTTCCAGGCGGGGCACCAGATCGGCCATGCGCTTGAGCGTATAGGCCTCCAGACGGGCCACCGGGTCATGGTCGCCGACCATGAACAGCGTGGGTTGCTCGACCTGCCGGCCGGCGAGGTGCTCGGTCTGCTGCCAGTTGCAGGTGAAGTTGCGGTACCAGTTCAGTGGCCCGCGGAAACCGTGTTCGGCCAGGGTGCGCTGATAGACGGCGAATTCGTCGGCGTCGCACCAGCCGGGCAACGCCGGTGAAGCGTCGAGGCCTTCCAGCAGGCAGGCATCGGCGGGTTTGTCGCGCAGCAGGGCGTCGCCCAGGTCACTGAGCAGCAGGCGCAGGCTGCGGTCCAGGTCGGCGTCCAGTTCGGCTTCGGCCACCCCCGGTTCCTGGAAGTAGAGGATGTAGTTGAAGCGCCCGGCGTTGGCCTCGCGCATGATTTCGATGGCCGGCCGCTTCGGGCGACCGCCGAAGGGCACCGAAAGGGCGCCCACGGCACGAATGCGCTGTGGCTCAAGCAGGGCCAGGTGCCAGGCCACGGGGGCGCCCCAGTCATGGCCGACCACGCAGGCGTCTTCCTGCCCAAGGCTGGCCATGGCGGCCTGGATGTCGGCGCAGAGGGTCAGCAAGGCATAGTCCTCGACGGCCTCGGGGGCGCTGCTCTGACCGTAGCCGCGCATTTCCGGCACCAGGACGCGGTAGCCGGATGCGACCAGCGGTCCGATCTGCTGGCGCCAGGAGTACCAGCACTCGGGAAACCCATGCAGCAGCCAGACGGGACGGCCATCGCTCGGGCCTGCCATGTAGAGGCTCAGGGTGATGCCGTTGACCTGCAGCAGGCGGTGTTCGAGAGGGGGCATGACAGGCTCCGGTGGGTTACCAGGTATCGACGAAGGGACGTTTCTTGCCGTCGCGCCTGGCCGGTCGGCCCGCAGCGGTCAGGCCTCGTAGCAACCAGGCGCGGGTTTCCTCTGGATCGATCACGGCGTCGATCTCGAGGAAGCTCGCCATGTTGATCGCCTTACCGTTCTGGTAGGCCTTGGCCACCATCTTGTCGAACAGCTTCTGGCGCTCGGCCGGGTCGTCTACGGCAGCCAGCTCCTTGGCATAGCCCAGGCGCACCGCACCCTCCAGGCCCATGGCGCCGAACTCGCCGCTGGGCCAGGCGATGGTGAACAGCGGTGAATGGAAGCTGCCCGCCGCCATGGCCTGGGCGCCCAGGCCATAGCCCTTGCGCAGCACCACTGTGAAGAAGGGGACCGAGAGGCTGGCGGCGGCAACGAATATCCGCGAGACATGGCGTACCGTCGCCTGCTTTTCCGATTCCGGCCCCACCATGAAGCCGGGGGTGTCGCAGAGCGAGAGCATGGGGATATCGAAGGCATCGCAGAGCTGCATGAAGCGCGCAGCCTTGTCGCCGGCCTGGGCGTCGATGGCGCCGCCCAGGTGCATGGGATTGTTGGCCAGCAGGCCGAAGGCCTTGCCTTCGATGCGAATGAAGGCGGTGATCAGCCCCGGTGCGAACTGACGGCGCAGCTCCAGCACCGAGTTCTGGTCGGCCAGGGTTTCGATCAGTGCGCGGATGTCGTAGACCCGCAGGCGATTCTCCGGGATGGTGTGACGCAGCAGGCGCTGGTCGGCGCACTGCCAATCGGCGAGGTCACCCTGGAAGTAGGACAGGTATTTCTGTACCACCCGTACCGCCTGGGCTTCATCGTCCACCAGCACGTCGATCACGCCGTTGGGGCCCTGCACGCGGGTGGGGCCGACCTCCTCCGGGGCGAAACTGCCCAGGCCGCCGCCCTCGATCATCGCCGGGCCGGCCATGCCGATACTGGCGTTCTTCGTCGCGATGATCACGTCGCAGCAGCCGAGCAGCGCGGCGTTGCCGGCGAAACAACGACCGGAAACCACCCCCACCAACGGCACCAACCCGGACAGCCGCGCCATGCCGACGAAGGTGTGGCAGTCCAGCCCGGCCACGCCGACGAAATCCGAGTCGCCCGGCCGACCACCGCCGCCCTCGGCGAACAACACCAGCGGCAGGCGCCATTGCTCGGCCAGGCCCAGCATGCGGTCGGTCTTCTTGTGGTTCATCACCCCCTGGGTACCGGCGAACACGGTGTAGTCGTAGGCGATGGTCATGCAGCGTGCGGCGTCGCTGCCAAACGGCCCGGCATTTACAGTGCCGATGCCGGCCACCAGTCCATCGGCCGGGCTAAGCTCGATCAGCTCTTCCAGCGAACGACGCCGGCGCTGGGCGGCTAGGGCCAGGGCGCCGTACTCGATGAAGCTGCCGTCATCCAGCAGCGCCTCGATGTTCTCGCGGGTGGTGCGCTGGCCAGTCTTGCGGCGCTTGGCCACCGCCTGCGGGCGGCGCTCATCCGTGTTGATGGCGTGGCGTTCGAGCACTTCGGCGAGGTCGGCGCGGATGTGCTCGAGGTCATGGCTTTCTTCCGACTGTGCGGTGGCGCCGTTCACCTCGGCCGGTTCCAGGAATAGCAGCGGCGCGCCTTCGAACAGGCTGCCGCCGGGCGTCACGGCCAACGCGCGGACGATACCGCCTTGGGTCGTTTTGACCACGAACTCCATTTTCATCGCTTCCAGCACGGCCACCGGCTGGCCGGCGGCGACGGCATCGCCGACCTGAACGTCCAGGCTGACCAGCACGCCCTGGCTGGGGGCATTCAACGGTACGCACCCGGCCGGTGCCTCGATCTGGACGCCAGGGTTGCCGCCTGTGTTAGTTGCAGCACTGATGAACAGGTGAGGGTGGGCTTCCTGCTGCGGCGCCAGGAGTTGTTCAATCTCTCGCTCGATGAAGCGGGTATCCACGCCAGCGGCCAGTTCCGGGCGGCGCAGCAGGTTCTGCAGGAAGTGGATATTGCTCGTCACCCCCTCCAGGCGGAACTCGCAGAGCGCGCGATAGGCACGGCGCAGGGCCATGGGCAGGTCATCACCCTGGACGATCAGCTTGGCCAGCAACGAGTCGTAGCTCGGACTGGTGGGGTAGCCGGCATAGCCGTAGCCATCGACGCGGATGCCCGGCCCGCTGGGCGGTTCGTAGGCGCTGATCAGGCCGCCGGCGGGGCGGGCGCTGCCGTCGCTGTGCATGCTTTCCAGGTTGATCCGCAACTGCACGGCGAATCCGCGCGCTGGCACGGGCTCCACCAGGCCCAGGTCGGCCAGGCGGGCGCCGGCGGCGAGGCGCAGTTGCGTCTGGACCAGATCGATGCCGGTGACCGCTTCGGTGATGCAATGCTCCACTTGCACGCGCGGGTTGGCTTCCATGAACACGAAGTCGCTGCGTTCGCCGTCCACCAGAAACTCGAAGGTGCCGATGCCGCGATAGGCAACAGCGGCTGCCAGGGTCAGTGCGGCGTCCAGGATGCGCTGGCGCAGGTTTGCGTCCAGGTCGGGGGCCGGGGCGATCTCGATCACCTTCTGGTGGCGCCGCTGCAGGCTGCAATCGCGCTCCCAGAGATGGGTCACCCGTTCGCCGTCGCCCAGCACTTGGACCTCGATATGGCGGGCGTTCTCGATCAGGCGCTCGACGTACAGCTCGCCGTTGCCGAATGCCGCGCGAGCCTCGGACTGGCAGCGCTCGAAGGCCTGTTCCAGTTCGACCGCGTCGCGCACCGCACGCATACCGCGCCCGCCACCACCGGCCAGCGCCTTGAGCATGATGGGGCCACTTTCCAGCAGGGCTCGGGCTTCCTCGAGGGTGGTGGCCTGGTTGCTGCCCGCTGCCAGCGGCAGGCCACAGCGGGCCGCCAGTTCACGGGCGCGGGCCTTGTCACCGAACAGCGCCAGGGCCTCGGCCGAAGGGCCGACGAAGCGAATGCCAGCCGCCTCGCACTGGCGGGCGAAGTCGGCGTTCTCGCTGAGAAATCCGTAACCGGGATGCACGGCGTCGCAGCCGTGCTGGCGAGCGATTTCGACCAGCTGCGCAGCGTTGAGGTAGGCCGCGGCGCCCCGACCCTTCAGGGGGACTGCGAGGTCAGCCTTGCGCCAATGCAGGGACAGATCGTCGTCCTCGGCGTACACCGCGACACTGCGAATCCCCAGTTCGGCGGCGGCGCGGGCGATGCGGATGGCAATTTCGCCACGGTTGGCAATCAGCAGAGACTGGATGTCAGTGTTCACGGCGAGGGTCCTTGGCATGCGTTCGATGGATCTTAGGCACTGGCCGCCCACCGCCGCAGCCAACTGTGTCGTGACGAATACCCGCCACTCATGGCGGTTGATGATCCGGTGACATGGATTGTCCGAATCGGCCCTTGTCGCCACCCGGTACGCTGAAGTATCTGTGGCGCCCTCATCTCTTCCACAAGGACCGTCCATGAACGAACTGCTGCACAGCCTGGACTGGGTGCTGCCCCTGCGCAGTGATGTGCTGACGCCGGTAATGCGCTTCTTCACCCTGCTGGGCTACGAGAAGTTCATCCTCTTCTTCCTGCCGCTGGGGTACTGGGCCTGGAACCGTGGCGTATTCCTGCGCCTGCTGGTGCTGGTTGCCGTGACGGCGCTGCTCAATGCCTGGCTCAAGGACTACTGGCAGGACCCGCGCCCAGACATCGCCCTGCGCATGGACCATGAGGTTGGCGACACGTTCGGCCTGCCCAGCGGGCATGCGCAGATAGCTGTGGTCATCTGGTTCTGGCTGGCCTTAGAGCTGCGCCGCGCCTGGGCCTGGGTAGTCAGCGGCGTGGTGGTGACAGGGATCATCTTCAGCCGTCTCTACCTCGGCGCCCACGATGTGGAAGACGTGGTGGGCGGCTCGCTGCTGGGTATCGCCACGCTGCTGCTATTCGCCCAGGTGCGGCACTGGAGCTGGTGGCGCGAGGCCCATGGGCTTTGGCATCTGGGGTTGATCCTGTTGGCGTTCCTGGCAGCCTGGCTGACCTGGCCGGGCGTGGCACCGAGCTACGTACCCCTGCTGGCGGGGTTGATGCTCGGGGTGCTGTTCGGCTATCGCCAACTGGTGTTTTCCGCCGAGGTCGCGACCTGGCGCCGTCTGCTGGCCGCCGTCATTGGCGCGGGGATGTTCATCCTGTTGCAGAAGGTGCTGAAGCTGGCAGGCGCAGCGTGGCCGCTGGACCCGCAACTCTGGCAAGGGCTGCGCGGGCTGCTCATGGGCCTGTTCGTGGCAGCGGCGATGCCGTGGCTGCTGGTGCGGTTGGGGCTGCTGCAGGTTGTCGCTGAGCCGCAGCCAGAAACGCTTGCCGGCGAAGCAACCTAGAGACGGAAGGCGGAAGCTGAGACGCGAAGCGGCGCAGTATCAGCTACGCCGCTCGACGATGTAGCGGGCCAGGGCGCGCAGCGGTTCGGCCGACTCCCCGAGGTTGGCGATGGCGAGCAGGGCCTGATCGCGCAGTTTCAGCGCGTAGGCCTTGGCTTCGTCCAGGCCGAGCAGGGAGGGGTAGGTGGGTTTGTCGTGGGCCTGGTCCTTGCCCTGGGTCTTGCCCAGGGTTGCGGTATCGCTCTCCACGTCGAGGATGTCGTCCTGCACCTGGAAGGCCAGGCCAATGGCGCGGGCGTAGATCCGAAGTGCGGCCAGGGCGGCCGGGTCGGCACGGCCGCTGGCCAGGGCGCCGAGGCGCACGCTGGCTTCGATCAGGGCGCCGGTCTTGTGCCGGTGCATGGTTTCCAGCGCGGTCTGGTCGAGCTTGATGCCCACCGAGCCGAGGTCGATGGCCTGGCCGCCGACCATCCCGGCGGGACCCGCAGCGTGGCCAAGGCTGGCGATCATCGCCAGGCGGGTTTCGGCATCGTGGGGGTTGTGCTGGGCATCGGCCAGCACCTCGAAGGCCAACGCCTGCAGGGCATCGCCAGCGAGGATGGCACTGGCTTCGTCGAAGGCGATATGGGTGGTGGGTTGGCCGCGGCGCAAGTCGTCATCGTCCATGGCCGGCAGGTCGTCGTGGACCAGCGAATAGGCGTGGATCAACTCCACGGCGCAGGCGGCGGCATCGGCACGGGCCACATCTCCGCCCAAGGCTTCACAGGCGGCATAGACCAGCAGTGGGCGAACCCGCTTGCCACCGTTCACCACGCTGTAGCGCATGGCCTGGTAGAGGCGTTCAAGCGGTGCGAGCGGGGCGATGAACAACGCGTCGAGGGCAGCATCCACCCGCTGCTGGCAGCGCGTCTGGTAGTTGGAAATCATGCTTGCTCGTCCGCGTCGAAGGGCGCCTCTTCCAACTGGCCGTCGCGTTCCAGCAGGATTTGCACTTTCTGTTCTGCCTGATTCAGCGCGGCCTGGCACTCACGGGTCAGGCGGATGCCCTGCTCGAAGGCGCTGAGGGAGTCCTCCAGCGACAGTTCGCCACTCTCCAGGCGTTCCACCAGGGACTGCAGATCGGCGAGGGACTGTTCGAAATCGGGGGAGGCTTTCTTGCGGGCCATGATGCTGTCTCGCGGAGGTCAAATCGGTCGCGACACTAGCAGAGCCGCCACCCGTGGGCAAATGAAGGGGGCGGATGGTTACTGTGTAAAGAGGGTTCCGGACGGGGCAGCCTGTAGGGGCGAATTGGTAACCCCTCTTTACCGGTCTCAGGTCGTGACGAAGTAGTAGACCGTCATTCCCGTCCCCACCGCGATCACCAACCACCGCAGCCAGCGGCTCGGCAGGCGTCGGGCCAGGGCGCCGCCGGCATAGCCGCCGCAGCTGGCCGCCGCGAGAAGCACCGCCAGTTCACTCCAGCTCACCCGGCCAGCGGCGATGAAGGTGACCACCGCCACGCTATAGATGGTGCTCGACAGCAGGTTCTTCAGGGCATTGGCCCGCAGCAGGGGATGGCCTTCGATGGAGAGGGCTGCCAATTGCAGGATGCCCATGCCGGCACCGAAGTAACCGCCGTAGATGGCGACCAGCGTATGGCTCAGGTTGCTACCCAGCCCATGAGCCGGCAGTCCACCGGCTTTCTGTTGGCGATTGACCAGCTTGCTCAGCCAGGGGCTGGCCGCGAACAGCAGGGTGGCCGTGAGCAGTAGCCAGGGGATCAGGCGGCGAAAGGTCTCATCGCCTCCCGCCAGTAACAGCAGACCGCCGCCCAGGCCTCCCAGCAACGACAGCAGCACCAGCGGGACCACGTAGCGCCCCAGCGGACGCAGCTGATCGCGTGCAGCCCAACTGGCAGCCAGGCTGGCCGGCCACAGGGCTACTGCGTTGGTGGCGTTGGCGGTTACCGGCGGCAGCCCGGTGGCGAGCAGGGCGGGGAAGGAGAAGAAGGTGCCGCCGCCAGCAAGGGCGTTCATGCCCCCGGCGGCGAAGCCGGCGAGCAGCAGCAGGAAAACGTCGTGGAGGCTCATGGTCGGGCGCGCAAAAACCGGCAGGTTACCCCCGGGAATGAGCGGTGGCAAAGGACCGGCGAACGGTTACCCACCCGATTGGCCGCCGACCAGTGAGCCGAATCGCCGCCTGAATGGGAACGCGTCGTTCGCCAGTAGCAGTATGCTTTCATCAACTCGTATGGGGCGGGGGCGGTAAAACGAAGGGAAGCCCACTCCACAGGCCTTTCCAGGCAGTATCAGCGAAAGGCGACAAGGCAAAGTACCACGCGTTAGCGTCAGGCCGGAACCGGGCTCAGCAGTACCTGGTTCCGGCCTCTTTCATTGTGCCTTCGGGTCGTCCGCCAGCAGCGCGAAACCTTCGCGGTTATCGCTG
Source organism: Pseudomonas sp. BN415 (assembly GCF_029871195.1). Lineage (NCBI taxonomy): Bacteria > Pseudomonadati > Pseudomonadota > Gammaproteobacteria > Pseudomonadales > Pseudomonadaceae > Pseudomonas > Pseudomonas sp. BN415. Next base: position 8,406 of record NZ_SSOK01000019.1, on the reverse strand, counting down.
ACGATACGGAATTGCTCGCTCTGGCCGGGCTCCACATGCGCAGCCTTTTCGCGGCGCAGGCGGCCCATGGAGCAGAGGGTGTCGTCCGTCTCGTCGATACCGATACCGACGATGCGGTCGCCCGGTGGCACCTGGAAGCTCGCAACCTCCCCGATGCCAATGCGTGCCGCCAGCTGACGGTCCACGTGCACGGCGATGTAGCAGCCGCTACCCAGTCCCCCCATGTCGCGGTTGACTACGATCTGGCCGCCGCCCTCCACCGGCTCCTGAAACGCCAGCAGACGATCGGCGGGTACGTGCGTGATTTGCGTCGGGTCGGTTCGATAGGACGAGCAGCCGGCGAGCAGAAGCAGAGAGACAGCAACACAGGTCAGACGCATGGAGCCCTCCTTGGGCGGAGCGAACATCGGGCAATGCTGGAACTCTAGTGGAAGCCCCGGGCTTTGCCATGGAAAAGCCCGGTTGGTTGCCTCAGTGCCGGTCGGCGGCATCTTCCGCTGGAAGCTTTTTCAACCGGTAGGCCAGGGCGGGGCGGGTCATGCCCAGCAGGCGTGCGGCTTCCGAGACGTTCTGCTGGGTGCGCTTCATCGCCCCCTGCATCAGCGCTTCTTCCACCGCGTCCAGGCTGAGGCCGCTGTCGATCAGCCGCTCCACCCAGTCGAGCTCGACGCTGGCCGTGCGGGCCACCAGCTCGCCTTCACTGGACAGGCCGATGCTGTCGGCTTCATGCGAGAGATGCGGGAACAGCGCGTCGGCGCTGATGCTCTGGTTGGCGTCGGTAATGATCACGCCACGCTCGATCAGGTTCTCCAGCTCGCGGATGTTGCCCGGCCAGTCGTAGCGCAGGCAGGCTTCCAATGCTCGGTCGGAAAGCCCGAGAGTGGTCTTGCCGTAGCTGGCGTGGAGGCGCGACAGGAAATGCTCCACCAGCAGTGGAATGTCTTCCCGGCGTTCCCGCAGCGAGGGGATGAACACCGGGTAGACGTTGAGCCGGTAGTAAAGGTCAGCGCGAAAGCGCCCTGCCTTTACCGCCTGCGCAAGGTCTTCATGGGTGGCGGCCACCACACGGACGTCAACTTTGCGGGTCTGCGAGTCTCCGACCCGCTCCAATTCTTCTTCCTGCAGCACCCGCAACAGGCTGGCCTGGGCGCGGGGCGTGAGCTCCACCACTTCGTCGAGGAACAGCGTGCCGCCGTTGGCGCGCTCGAAGCGGCCCATGCGCGACTGCTGGGCGCCGGTGTAAGCGCCGCGCTCCACGCCGAACAGCTCGGCTTCGATCAGGTCCGGTGGAATGGCGGCGCAGTTCAGCGCCACGAAAGGCCCGCCAGCCCGCTCGCTGCGCAGGTGCAGGCTGCGCGCCATGACCTCCTTGCCCACCCCGGTCTCACCCAGTAGCAGTACCGAGGCCTTGCCCGGCGCGGCTTTGTCGATCAGGGTGCAGGCCTTGCGGTAGAGCGGCGCCTGGCCAATGCCGTAAAACTGTCCAGCGTCGTGCTGCAGGCGCTGGCGCATGTTCGCCACCTGCACTTGCAGGGCCTGGAGTTCGTCGATGATGGGGTCGCTCTGGAAGTAACGGAGGAACTCCTCGGCGTCCTCCCATTCCTCCACTGGCTTGCCGATGATGCGGCAGCGCGAGTCGCCGCAGCCGCGGCAGCTGACCTCCTTGTAGAGCACCTGGCGACCGAGGAAGAAGGACGAATAGCTGATGGCATACCCGAGCAGGGTCCAGCACACCGGCTGGTCGGAGTGCAGCCCCTCAGCCTGGCAGTTTTCCACCTCGTAGGAGTTCTGCCATTCGAGGTCGGCGTAGAACTGGCCATTCTCGATGTCGATGTTCATCTCCAGTGGATGGACCTTGACCATGCCCTTGAGCGAATGCAGCTGCGGACCGGTGAGGAACATCTCCACGGCGTCGGCCTCCGGACGCAGTTTGCGCGCCAGTTCGGCATCCTTCAGGCCGGACTGGTAACCCAGGCGCAGGAACAGCCCCTTGGCCCGCTCGATTCCAAGCATCTCGATCAATTCACGCCGGAAAGATCCCATGGCCGAGGCCTGGAGCAGAAGCATGCGTTGCTCGTTGAGCCAGATCTTGCCCTCGTTGCCGAGGAAGCGGACCTGATCGGTCAGGTCCTTCAGGGTCGGGCTGTGCTCCGACGCCTTGTAGTCAACTTTCATCGTGTTGCACCCCAGATTGTTCTTGTACGGGGAGGTAGGCGACCCACCGCTCAGGCAGGCGGTTGCAAGGGTTCGACCGGGCGGCCGGAAGACGCAAGGAAGGGCCGCTCTCTTTTTTCTAAGCGGCCTGAAAGCCGGTGAAAAGTCAATCGCCGCTGCTGATTGGCGATTTGCTCAAAGCGTTCTCGAACGTTGAGCAAATGGTGAAAAGCCACCGGCCTGACAACGACCTTCAGTGCCCGTTGCTTTTGCCTCGCCACGCCGTAAAGCCCAATTAAAACAACGTCTTGAAAGAGAATTGGCTGCCCTTGCGAACGCTGGCACAGCCGTTGCTCTACCCCTGGCAACCCGCCCATGGAGTTGCATTGCATGAGCCAGCAACAGACCCGCTTCGATCAACTGCCGCGTTACGTCCGGGTGCGCAGCGAGCCTGACGCCACTTTCGTCGAGTTCGATTTCGCCATCGGCTATCCGGACCTCTTCGTCGAACTGGTTTTGCCGCGCGCGGCCTTCGCCAGCTTCTGCGAGCAGAACCGGGTTCAGCACATGGATGCGGAGATGGCCGAAGCCATCGACGCCGACATGGAGAAATGGCGCTACGGCGAGAGCCGCGATCAGGTCGACTGATGGCTTGACCACGACGCGCCGACTCCCCACAACAACAAGTACAGGACGCCCTGCATGAGCATCGAGATCAAGACGGCAACGGCCGAGCCGATCCGCCAGACCTTCAGCCACACCCGCCGGCGTTTCGGCGACAAGCCTGCCAGCCGCTACCAGGAGGCCAGTTTCGATATCGAGGCCGCCACCAACTTCCATTACCGCCCGCTCTGGCAGCCGGACAAGTTGCTCAACGACCCCACCCGTACTGCCGTGCGCATGGCCGACTGGTACAGCGTCAGCGACCCGCGCCAGTTCTACTACGGCGCCTATGTGCAGACCCGCGCCAGAATGCAGGAGAACGCCGAGCACGATTACGCCTTCTGCGAGAAGCGCAACCTGTTGGCCGGGCTGGATACCGCCAACCGCGAGCAGATTACCCGCCTGCTGCTGCCCCTGCGCCATGCGGAGCTCGGCGCCAACATGAACAACAGCGGTATCGCCGCCGATGGCTTCGGCACCAGCCTGACCCAGCTGCACATGTTCCACGCCATGGACCGTCTCGGCATCGCCCAGTACCTGTCGCGCATCGGCCTGATGCTCGATGACGGCGGCACCGACCTGCTCGCCGAAGCCAAGCGCCAGTGGCTGGAGGACCCGGCTTGGCAGGGGCTGCGCCGCTACGTGGAGGACACGCTGGTGGTGCGTGACTGGTTCGAACTGACCTTGGCGCAGAACCTGGTCAGCGATGGCCTGCTCTACCCGCTCCTGTTCCACAAGTTCGATGAGCAGCTGTGCGCCCAGGGTGCCGGCCAGGTGGGCATGCTCACCGAATTCATGCGCCTCTGGTTCGCCGAGACCCAACGCTGGGTCGATGCCCTGGTGAAAACCGTCGCTAGCGAAAGCGCTGAAAACCGTCAGCTCGTCGAAGGCTGGGTCACCCAATGGCAGGCCCGTGCCCTGGAGGCCCTGGCGCCGCTGGCCGAAATCGGTCCCGGCGCCGCCGCCCTCGACACCGTGGCCGGCGAGTTCGCCGCCCGCCTGAAGAAACTCGGCCTTGCAGGAGCCGCGCAATGACTTCCCTCGTCTACATCGCCTTCCAGGACAACGACAACGCCCGCTACATCGTCGAAGCCATCGTCCAGGACAACCCCCACGCCGAGATCCAGCATCAGCCGGCCATGATCCGCATCCAGGCCGAAGGGCGCCTGGAAATCCACCGCGCCACAGTCGAGGAAAAGCTCGGCCGCGAATGGGACGTGCAGGAGATGCTCATCGACGTCATCACCCTCGGCGGCAACGTCGAGGAAGACGAAGACCGCTTCGCCCTGCACTGGAACTGAACCCGCGCATAACGACAAGAATCGGGAGAGCCACCATGGCCGCCAAACGCCTGAACCAGAAAGACAAGTACCGCTGCCTGACCCGCGACCTGGCCTGGGAGCCGAGCTACCAGAGCAAGGACGATATCTACCCCTATGAGCGCTTCGAGGGCATCAAGATCACTGACTGGGACAAGTGGGAGGACCCCTTCCGCCTGACCATGGACGCCTACTGGAAATACCAGGCCGAGAAGGAGAAGAAGCTCTACGCCATCTTCGACGCCTTCTCCCAGAACAATGGCCACACCAACCTCTCCGACGCGCGCTACGTCAACGCGCTGAAGCTGTTCCTCAGCGGCGTGACGCCGCTGGAGTACCAGGCCTACCAGGGTTTTGCCCGTGTCGGCCGGCACTTTGGCGGGGCCGGCGCACGAGTCGCCTGCCAGATGCAAGCGATCGACGAACTGCGCCACGTGCAGACCCAGATCCACGCCATGAGTCACTACAACAAGCACTTCAACGGCCTGCATGACTTCGCCCACATGCACGACCGGGTGTGGTTCCTCTCGGTGCCCAAGTCCTTCTTCGAAGACGCGCGAACCGCCGGGCCGTTCGAGTTCCTCACGGCGATCTCCTTCAGCTTCGAGTACGTGCTGACCAACCTGTTGTTCGTGCCCTTCATGTCCGGTGCGGCCTATAACGGCGACATGGCCACCGTCACCTTCGGTTTCTCGGCGCAGTCCGACGAGGCCCGGCACATGACCCTCGGCCTGGAGGTGATCAAGTTCCTGCTGGAGCAGCACGAAGACAACGTGCCGATCATCCAGCGCTGGATCGACAAGTGGTTCTGGCGTGGCTACCGCCTGCTGACGCTGGTGGGGATGATGATGGACTACATGCTGCCGAACAAAGTCATGTCCTGGGCCGAGGCCTGGGAGGTGTACTACGAGCAAGCCGGCGGCGCGCTGTTCAAGGACCTGGAGCGCTACGGGATCCGTCCGCCCAAGTACGTCGAGCAGACCACCATCGGCAAGGAACACATCAGCCACCAGGCCTGGTCGATCTTCTACCAGTACAGCCAGGCCACCAACTTCCACACCTGGATACCCACCGACGAAGAACTGGACTGGCTCTCGGCCAAGTACCCGGACACCTTCGACCGTATCTACCGCCCGCGCTACGAGCACTGGCGCGAGATGCACGCCCGTGGCGAGCGCTTCTACAACAACACGTTGCCGATGCTCTGCCAGGTCTGCCAGATCCCGCTGGGCTTCACCGAGCCGGACGCAGATACGACGCTGAGCCACCGCAGTACGGAACATGGCGGCGAGCGCTTCCATTTCTGCTCCGACGGCTGCTGCGACATCTTCCAGTACGAGCCGGACAAGTACGTCCAGGCCTGGCTGCCGGTGCACCAGATTCTCCAGGGCAACTGCGGCGGCGCCGATGTCGAGGCGGTGGTGCGCGACTACTACAACATCGCCTTTGGCCAGGACAACTTCGACTACCAGGACTCGCCGGAGCACCAGCGCTGGCGCGAGTGGCAGGGCGACAAGCCCGCCGACGTCGCCAAGGCCGGCTGAGCCCAGTGGCGGGTGCCGCGCGCCCGCCCTCTAACCCATTACAAGAAGGACAGTGTCATGCCCGTGACTGCCATCGGTGCCTACGAGGCACAATCCCTGGACCGCCAGGAAAACTTCAACGGCCTGCAACTGGTGTACCTCTGCTGGGAACGCCACCTGATGTTCTGCGCCCCCTTTACCCTGCCGCTGCCGCCGGAAATGCCCTTCGGTGACTTCATCGAGAACGTGGTAAAGCCGGCCATCGCACCGCACCCCGATGCCGCGAAGGTGGATTTCAAGAAGGCCCTCTGGCGCCTGGACGATGCCGACTTCCAGCCCGACCTGACGGCGGGGCTGGCCAGCAACGGCATCGGCCACAAGAGCCTGCTGCACCTTTCCACCCCCGGCCTGGATGGCCTCAACGGCAGCTTCAACTGAGGAGGTCGCCATGAGTTACCAGGTCACCATCGAACCTACCGGCGAACAGATCGAAGTGGAGGAGGGCCAGACCATCCTCCAGGCGGCGCTGCGCCAGGGCGTCTGGTTGCCCTTCGCCTGCGGCCACGGCACCTGTGCCACCTGCAAGCTGCAGGTGCTGGAAGGGGAGGTGGACGTCGGTGCCGCCTCGCCCTTCGCTCTCATGGACATGGAGCGCGACGAGGGCAAGGTGCTGGCCTGCTGCGCCATCCCGCAGAGCGATCTGGTGATCGAGGCCGACATCGACGTCGACCCGGATTTCGCCGGCCACGCCGTGCAGGACTACCGCGCCACCGTGATCGCACTGGACGACCTCTCGCCCACCATTAAGGGCGTGCGCCTGAAACTGGACCGGCCGATGGACTTCCAGGCCGGGCAGTACATCAACCTTCAGATTCCCGGCATCGAAGGCACCCGCGCCTTTTCCCTGGCCAACCCGCCGAGCCGTGCCGACGAAGTGGAGTTGCACGTCCGTCTGGTCGAAGGCGGACAGGCGACGAGTTTTATCCATGACGGCCTGAAGGTGGGCGATGCGCTCGAACTCTCCGGCCCCTATGGCCAGTTCTTCGTGCGCGGCTCGCAGGCCGGCGACCTTATCTTCATCGCCGGTGGCTCGGGGCTGTCCAGTCCGCAGTCGATGATTCTCGATCTGCTGGAGCAGGGGGATACACGGCGCATGACCCTGTTCCAGGGCGCTCGCACCCGTGCCGAACTCTATAACCGTGAACTCTTCGAGCGCCTGGCCGAAGAGCACGAGAACTTCACCTACGTGCCGTCCCTCAGCCAGGCGGCGGAAGACACTGAGTGGACCGGCTTCCGCGGCTATGTACATGACGCGGTGAAGAAGCACTTCGACGGTCGCTTCACCGGCAACAAGGCTTACCTCTGTGGGCCGCCGCCGATGATCGACGCCGCCATCACCGCGCTGATGCAGGGGCGGCTTTTCGAGCGCGACATATTCATGGAGCGCTTCCTGACGGCTGCCGATGGCGCTGGCGAGAGCACCCGCTCAGCCCTGTTCAAGCGCATCTGAATCCGCTTCATCCGCCGCTCCGTGCCGCATGCACGGACGGCGGCTCACGCCCATAAAAACAACAAGGTATTGCTGATGAGCGCCAAACTGCGTGTCCTTTCCTGCTGCATCTTCGCCACTTTCGGCCACATCGCCCATGCCACCGAAGGTGGAGGCTCCACCTATCCAATGGGCGCCGAAAACTACATGTCCGGCGCCATGCCGCCACCAGGCTTTTACGGCCAGGTGTTCTCCACTCATTACGAAGCCGACACCCTGCGCGGCAACGATGGCCGCAGCCTGCCCGTGGATTTCCGTGTGCGCGCCAACGTGGTCGCGCCACGCCTGATCTGGGTGAGCGAGCAGCAGCTGTTCGGCGGCAACCTGGCCTTCGCCGCGCTGGTACCCTTCGTCGACCTCAAGGTGGATGTGAATGGCCAGTCCCAGCACAAGAAGGGCCTTGGCGACGTCATCTTCGGCCCCGCCCTGGGCTTTCATCACAGCGACAAATTGCACAGCATCTTCGCCCTCGACTTCATCGCACCCACGGGTGAGTACGACCGCGGAGACCTGGCCAACATCGGACGCAATTACTGGACCGTCGAGCCGGTATGGGCGATTTCTTACGTCGACCCCGCCGGGCTCAACGCTAGTGTGAAACTGATGTACGACTTCAATCGGGAAAACCCAGCCACCGACTACCGCTCCGGACAGGAATTCCACTTCGACTACTCCGTTGGCTGGGGCCTGGGCAATGGCTGGGTTCTGGGCGTGGGCGGCTACTACTATCGCCAGACCACTGACGACCGCCAGGATGGCGAGCGCATCGACGACAACAAGGGCCGCGCCTTCTCAATCGGCCCATCGATCATGTACAGCAACCAGGATGGCTGGTTCCTCACCGCCAAGTGGGAACAGGAAACCCAGGTGCGCAACCGCGCGGAAGGGGATGCTTATTGGCTGAAGCTAACGGTGCCGTTCTAGCGCCTGTTCACGTGGGCAGGCCTGCGTCCTGCTTGGCGAATGATTTGGCTATGTCTGCGTTAGTTGTTGCAACGATGAAGGAAGTGCTCTAGTGCAGACCTTCGAGGCTTCCGCGCCAGCC
>NZ_SSOK01000019.1:0-124 GCF_029871195.1 Pseudomonas sp. BN415 | reverse complement strand
CCCCAGCCCCTCTCCCGGAGGGAGAGGGGTGACTCGCGCTGGCGAGGCACGAACCATCCTGAAGCCCACACGGGCCTGATACCAGGCAGGCAAGGTGAGGCAGCGACTACGCCCCTTCAGGAGG
>NZ_SSOK01000018.1:0-59508 GCF_029871195.1 Pseudomonas sp. BN415 | reverse complement strand
CGGCATTGCACCGGCCCTGGCCGTGGTGCTGGTCGGCCAGGACCCGGCCAGCCAGGTCTACGTGCGCAACAAGGTGCTGCGTGCCGAGGAATGCGGTATTCGTTCGCTGGAGCACAAGCTGCCGGCGGACACCGCCGAATCCGACCTGCTGGCGCTTATCCACAGCCTGAATGCCGACGACAGCGTGCACGGCATTCTCGTGCAACTTCCGCTGCCGGCGCACATCGACGAAACCCGCGTGCTGCAAGCCATCGACCCGTTGAAGGATGTCGACGGCTTTCACGCCGAAAACGTCGGCGGTCTCAGCCAGGGCCGCGACGTGCTCACCCCCTGCACCCCGGCCGGTTGCCTGCGCCTGTTGCAGGACACCTGCGGCGACCTCGCTGGCCAGCACGCGGTGGTCATCGGCCGCTCCAACATCGTCGGCAAGCCCATGGCCGCGCTGCTGCTCAAGGCCCATTGCTCGGTGACCGTCGTGCACTCGAAGAGCGCCAACCTGCGCGAGCTGTGCCGCCAGGCCGACATCGTCGTCGCCGCCGTCGGCCGTCCGCGCCTGGTGGATGCCGACTGGTTGAAGCCCGGCGCCGTGGTCATCGATGTGGGCATCAACCGCATCGAGGAAGACGGCCGTTCGAAGCTCGTCGGTGACGTGGACTTCAACAGCGCCCTCACCCGCGCCGCCGCCATCACCCCGGTGCCCGGCGGCGTCGGCCCCATGACCATCGCCTTCCTGATGAAGAACACCCTGGCCGCGGCGCGCCTCCAGCACCCGGCACCCATCACCCACGCCCTGCTCCCGGAGGCGCCATGCCTTTCAATCTCCTGAAATACGGCCTGAGCTCCGAATACCCGGTGGAGGTGGACCTGCCACCGCCCACCGACCTCAAGCCGTCCTACGACGTGGTCATCATCGGCGGCGGCGGCCACGGACTGGCCATCGCCTACTACCTGTCCAAGTACCACGGCATCACCAATGTCGCGGTGCTGGAGAAGTCCTACCTCGGCGGCGGCAACACCGCGCGCAACACGGCGGTGATCCGCTCCAACTACCTCACCTCCGAAGGCGTGCGCTTCTACGCCGAGTCGGTGAAGTTGTTCCAGAACCTCTCCAACGAATTCGACTTCAACATCATGTATTCCGAGCGCGGCCAGCTCACCCTGGCCCACACGGACGCTACCGTGCGCGCCTTCCGCCAGCGCGCCGAAGTGAACAAGCACTTCGGTGGCCGCACCGAGATGATCGACCGCCAGCAGATCCGCGAGCTGGTGCCGACCCTCAACCTCGACCCTGGCCACCTGCCGGTGCTCGCCGGACTCTGGCACATCGACGGCGCCACCGCCCGCCACGACGCCGTGGCCTGGGGCTACGCCAAGCAGGCGGCCAAGCGCGGGGTGGAAATCCACCAGCTCACCGAGGTGCAGGACCTGGTGATCGAGCAGGGTCGCATCACCGCCGTGAAAACCAATCGCGGCACGGTGAAGTGCGGCTGCGCGGTGCAGGCCATCGCCGGTCACAGCTCGCTGATGCTGGCCAAGGCAGGCATCCGCGCGCCGATTCACACCTACCCGCTGCAGGCGATGGTGACCCAGCCGTTCAAGCCTTTCCTCGACCCGCTGGTGAGCTCCTCTGCCCTGCACTGCTACGTGCAGCAGACCAGCCGGGGCGAGATCGTCTTCGGCGGCGGCTCCGACCCCTACCCGCTGTACAACACCCGCTCCACCCTGGACCTGAAGGAAAGCCTGCTGGCCCACGCCATCGAGATGTTCCCCTTCATGGCCAACGCCAAGCTGATGCGCCAGTGGGCGGGCATCACCGACATGACCCCGGACTACAGCCCGATCATGGGCCTGTCGCCGGTGCAGAACTATTACCTCGACGCCGGCTGGGGCACCTGGGGTTTCAAGTCCACGCCCATCTGCGGCAAGACCATGGCCGAGCTGGTGGCCAGCGGCGGCAAGGTGCCGGACCTGATCAAGCCCTTCGCCCTGGAGCGTTTCAGCACCTTCCAGCAGGTCAACGAAATGGGCGCCACCGCCGCCAGCCACTGACAAACCTCCCCTCTCCTCTTCAGGGAGAGGGGCCGGGGGAGAGGGTTACCGACATGAAGATCATGAATTGCCCGCTGAACGGGCCCCGCAACATCAGCGAATTCACCTACGGCGGCGAGTTCAAGCAGATGCCCGATCCGGCCACCTGCACCGATGCCGAATGGGCCGACTATGTGTTCAACAGCGACAACGCCGCCGGCGTGGTGCGCGAGTGGTGGATGCACAACGCCTCCAGCTACTGGTTCCTCGCCGAGCGCCACACGGTCACCGACCAGATCATTCGCACCTTCGACGCGAAGGAAATCTTCACCCAACGGGTCGAGTTCGCCCCGCCCACCCAGGAGATCGCCGGATGAGCCAGCCCAGCCGCCTCCCCGCCCCCATGGGCCTGCTGATCGACCGCGACCAGCCACTGGCCTTCGATTTCGACGGCACCGCCTACCAGGGCTTTGCCGGCGACAGCATCGCCAGCGCCCTGCTCGCCAACGGCCGCTGGCTGCTCTCGCGCTCGTTCAAGTACCACCGTCCGCGCGGTCCGCTGACCATGGCCGGGCAGGACGCCAACACCCTGGTGCAACTGCCGGACGAGCCCAACGTGTTGGCCGATGCCCAGCCGATTCGCTCGGGGCTCAGCGTCACCGCGCAGAACGTCAATGGCAGCCTGGACAACGACCGCGACGCCTACCTCGGCACGTTCTCGAAGTTCATGCCGGTGGGTTTCTACTACCGCTCCTTCTACAAGCCCAAGGGCATGTGGAAGGTCTGGGAACCGCTGATCCGCAAGAAAGCCGGCCTCGGTGTGCTCGACCTGAACTTCAAGCCGCAGTACTACGACAAGGCGTACCTGTTTGTTGATGTCGCCATCATCGGCGCCGGCCCAGCTGGCCTTTCCGCCGCGCTCACCGCCGCCAATGCCGGCGCCAAGGTGCTGCTGATCGAGCAGCAGCCGGTGCTCGGCGGCTCACTCACCTATGCGCGCTTCGACGTGGCAGGCCGCCGTGCCGATAGTCTGCGCCGCGAGCTGGTGGCTGCCGTGGAAGGCCACGCCAATATCCAGGTGCTGAAGGAAGCCACCTGCAATGCCTGGTTCACCGAAAACTACCTGCCGGTGATCCAGGGCCGCCGGATGTACAAGGTGCGGGCGAAGCAATGCATCGTCAGCGCCGGTTCCTTTGACCAACCGGTGGTGTTCCGCAATAACGACCTGCCCGGCGTGATGCTCACCAGCGCCGCCCAACGGCTGATGAAGCTGTATGCGGTGAAGCCCGGAAAACGCGCCGTGGTGCTCACTGGCAACGACGACGGCTACCTCGCTGCCCTCGACCTCGCCGAGCAGGGCGTGCAAGTGGCGGCCCTGGTGGACATGCGCCAGCAGCCTGCCGATGCCACGCTGAAAACCGCCGTGGAGAAACAGGGCATCCCCTGCCACCTCGGCAGCACGGTTTATGAAGCCCTGCACGAGAAGGGCATGCGTCATGTCAGCGGTGTGGATATCCGCCGCATCACCGCCCAGGGCCAGGTGGCCGAGCACGGCCTGCAACTGTCCTGCGACCTGCTGTGCATGTCCGCCGGCTACATGCCCGTCTACCAGTTGCTCTGCCAGGCGGGCGGCAAGCTGGCCTACGAGGAGCAGCGCGCCGAGTTCGCCATCAGCGGCCTGCCGGAAGGCCTGGCCATCGCCGGCTCGGTGAATGGCCGCCACAGCCTGGACAACGTGCTGCTGGACGGTGCCCATGCCGCCGCGCACGCCAGCAAGGCCCTCGGCCTGGATGCCGGCATCGGCGAAGCCGGGTTCAATGGCGAGGCACGGGTCAACTTCGACTGGCCGATTTTCCCCCACCCCAAAGGCAAGGATTTCGTCGACTTCGATGAAGACCTGCAGGTGCGCGACATCGTCAACGCCACCCGCCACGGCTACCGCGACGTGCAACTGGTGAAGCGCTTCTCCACGGTTGGCATGGGCCCGTCCCAGGGTCGTCATTCGGCGCTGCCCACTGCGCGCCTGGTGGCCAAGGCCACCGGCCGCAGCATCAGCGAAACCGGTGTCACCACCGCGCGCCCGCCGTTCGAGGCGGAAAAGCTCGCCCACGTCGCCGGCCGCGCCTTCGACCCTTACCGGCAAACGCCCATGCACAGCCGCCACGTGGCGGCTGGCGCCAAGCTGATGCCCGCCGGCATCTGGCAGCGCCCGGCCTTCTACGGCAAGGCCGAGGACCGCGAGCGCTGCATGCAGGAGGAAGCCCGCCACGTGCGCGAGCAGGTCGGCCTGATCGACGTGTCCACCCTGGGCGGCCTCGACGTGCGCGGCCCGGACGCAGCGGAACTGCTGGAGCGCATCTACACCCTGCCCTTCAAGAAGCAACCGGTGGCGCGCACCCGCTATGCGCTGATGACCAACGAGCATGGCGTGGTGATCGACGACGGCGTCTGCGCGCGCCTGGCCAAGAACCATTTCTACGTCACCGCCACCACCAGCGGCGTCGACCGCATCTACCAACAGATGCTCAAGTGGAACGCCCAGTGGCGCCTCAATGTGGACATCGCCAACGTCACCGCCGCCCTGGCTGCGGTGAACCTGGCCGGGCCGTTGTCGCGCAAGGTGCTGGAAAAGCTCTGCGATGATGTCGACCTGTCCGCCGAAGGCTTCCCCTACCTCGCCGTGCGCACCGGCACCGTAGCCGGCATTCCGGCGCGGCTGATGCGGGTCGGTTTCGTCGGCGAGCTGGGCTACGAGATCCACGTACCCGCCCGCCACGGCGGCAAGCTGTGGGATGCACTGATGGCTGCCGGCACCGAGTTCGGCATCCGCCCGTTCGGCGTCGAGACCCAGCGCCTGCTGCGCCTGGAAAAGGGTCACGTGATCATCAGCCAGGACACCGACGGCATGACCCATCCGGGCGAGATCGACATGGAATGGGCGATCGGCCGCAAGAAGGCCTTCTTCGTCGGCAAGCGCTCCATCGAGATCCTCGAAGCGCAGCCGCTGAAACGCAAACTGGTGGGCTTCACCCTGCCCAAGGGCAGCGCCCAGCCGCTGGAAGGCCACCTGGTGCTGAACGGCCCGGACATCAGCGGCAACGTCACCTCCTGCGAGTACTCCGGCACCCTCGGCCAGATCATCGGCCTGGCCTACGCCGGCGCCGACCAGGCCGAGCCGGGCTCGCGGATCCCGATCCGCGTCGAGGGCGGCCAGGTGGTCCAGGCCACCGTGGTGCAACTGCCGTTCTTCGACCCCGACAACAAGCGCCAGGAGCTCTGAGCCATGACCAGCCTCAATACCATCGAGCGCTGCGCGCTCATCGACCTCACCGACCTGCCGCGTGTGGGCTTTCGCGGCATCGACGCCGCTGCCTTTCTCAGCGCACGCGGCTACACGCTGCCGGAGGCGCCCAACCGGGCGCTGACGCAAGCTGACGGTGCGCAGGTGGCGCGCCTGTCGCAGACCGAGTACCTGCTGCTGGGCAGCCTCGCCGACCGGGGCGAACGTATCGCCACCGAAGAGGCGGGCTGGCAGCTCAGCGACAAGGGCAACTACCTGCTGCCGCGCCAGGACAGCCACGCCTGGTTGCAACTGTCCGGGCGCCATGTGGCGGAGGTGATGGCCAAGGTCTGCGGCGTTGACCTACGCCCCGAAACCTTCCCCGTGGGGGCCGTGGCGCAGACCTCGGCGGCGCGGATCAACGTCATCGTGATCAACGCCGGCACCGGCGAACTGCCGTGCTTCCACATCCTCTGCGACCGGGCATCGCTGGACTACTTCCACGGCGCCATGCTGGATGCCATGGATGAGTTCGGCGGCCAGCCGGTGTCGTTGGAAGCCTTATTGGCCTGAATCGTTGGGTTTCGCTGCGCTCAACATCAACCTAAAGGGAGGAGCCCCGATGACCGCCATCGAAACCCCGGAACGGGAAGCCGATTACCGCGTGCCCGCCCTGCAACGCGGGCTCACCATCCTCGGCATGTTCAATGCGCGCATGCGCAGCCTGAGCATGAACGAGATGGCCGAGCGCCTGGCGGTCAGCCCCTCGGCCGTCTACCGCATCGTGCAGACGCTGGTGGACATGGGCTACCTGCAGAAGGCCGGGCGCAGCGCCTTCGAGCTGGGCCCCCAAGTGATTGCGGACGGTTTCGTCTACCTGGCCAGTCGCGACATAGTCGAAGTGGCCATGCCTTACCTCAATGAGTTGCGCGACCGCACCTCGCTGTCCTGCCACCTGAGCATCCGCGAACAGACCGAGAGCCTTTACCTCTACCGCGCCTTCGCACCCCAGCGGCTGACGGTGAACATCCCCATCGGCACCCGCCTGCCGTGCCACAGCACCGCACTGGGCCGGGTACTGCTCACCGCGCTGGACGAAGTCGAGCTGAGCCAGCTCTACCAGCACGTGCGCCTGGACGATTACCCACCGCCGGCGCCGCGCACCCTGCCCGAGCTGCAGCAATTGATCCGCCAGGATCGCGAGCGCGGCTGGGTACTGCACCGCTCCGACTATTCCACCGCCATCGCTACCGGCATCCGCGACCACAGCGGCAAGGTGGTCGCCGCCATCAACCTCTCAGGCCCCGATGCCGTGATGGACAGCCCCGATGCCCAGGCCACCTTCCTGCAGGCCCTCGGCCAGACCCGGGCGCTGATCTCGGCGCAGTTGGGGGCGCCCTCCCTGGCCTGACCGCCCCCGGACTGCATCCGGACTGCATCCGGGCTTGCTGTTCTTTTGTAGGGGCGAATTCATTCGCGAAGGGGCGCGCAGCGCCCCCAAAGAACCTCCAGGCCGAACCTGCGGTCCGGTTAGCGAATGAATTCGCCCCCACAGGTACAGATACCAACCCGGCCTCTGCTTATACCTTCATGGAATCTCGTATTACGGTATTCCATCTTTTCCCGTATCCTTCGCGCCCCTCTGTCCGCCCCTATGGCGCGGCTCTCCTGGCTTTTCTTCATTTCCCGATGACCTTCCGTCGCCAATGCCCGCCCTCCCCTGGCGGCTGACTCTTGCATATTCAATATTATGGTATACCATCAGACAGCAAGAGACTTCCCAAACCAGGAGAGCCCAATGAGCTTCGAAATCCGCAAGATCGTCAGCTACGTGGAAGAGACCTTCATCGAAGGCGGCAAGGCCACCGACAAGCCGGTGACCATGGTGGGACTGGCCGTGGTGATCAAGAACCCGTGGCTCGGCCGTGGCTTCGTCGAAGACCTCAAGCCCGAGATCAAGGCCAACTGCTCCGACCTCGGCGCGATGATGGTCGAGCGCCTGATCGCTGCCATCGGTGGCGCGGCGAAGATCGAGGCGTACGGCAAAGCCGCCGTGGTCGGCGCCGACGGCGAGATCGAGCACGCTTCCGCGGTTATCCACACCCTGCGTTTCGGCAATCACTACCGCCAGGCGGTGAATGCCAAGAGCTACCTGAGCTTCACCAACAAGCGCGGCGGCCCGGGCACCTCGATCCAGATCCCGATGATGCACAAGGACGACGAGGGCCTGCGTTCCCACTACATCACCCTTGAAATGCAGATCGAAGACGCACCGCGTGCTGACGAAATCATCGTCGTGCTGGGCGCAGCCAACGGTGGCCGCCTGCACCCGCGCATCGGCAACCGCTACATCGATCTGGAAGAGCTGGCCGCCGAGCAGGCCCAGTGATCCCAAGGCCCGTGCAGGAGCGATCCATGATTCGGCTCACCGCTGAACGCACACCGGCCGGCACCAGTTATCTGGCGACCGGCCAAGGCCACCCCGTGGTACTGATCCACGGCGTCGGCCTGAACAAGGAAATGTGGGGCGGCCAGATCGTCGGCCTGGCCCCGCACTTCCAGGTCATTGCCTACGACATGCTTGGCCATGGCGCCAGTCCGCGCCCGGAAACGGGCACCGGGCTGCAGGGCTATGCCGAGCAACTGCGTGAACTGCTGGAGCACCTGAAGCTGGAACGGGCGACCGTCATCGGCTTTTCCATGGGTGGCCTGGTGGCACGGGCCTTCGCGCTGCACTACCCGCAGCATCTGGAGGGCCTGGTGATCCTCAACAGCGTGTTCAACCGCAGCGCCGAACAGCGCGCCGGGGTGATCGAACGCACCCGCCAGGCCGCCGAACACGGCCCGGATGCGAACGCCGAAGCCGCCCTGTCGCGCTGGTTCAGCCGCGAGTACCAGGCTGCCAACCCGGCGCAGATCGCCGCCATCCGCCAGACCCTTGCCAGCAACGATCCGCAGGGCTATCTGACTACTTATGAGCTGTTCGCCACCCAGGACATGTACCGCGTGGACGACCTGGGCAGCATCAGCGTGCCAACGCTGGTCGCCACCGGCGAACTGGACCCGGGCTCGACGCCCGAAATGGCCCGGCAACTGGCCGAGCGCATTCCCGGCGCCCAGGTGGCGGTGCTCGACGAACAGCGTCACATGATGCCGGTGGAGTCGCCACGTCTGGTCAACCAGGTGCTGCTGGACTTTCTCCAACACGCGCAGACCTTACAGAACCAAGCAAAGGGGATCGTTGCATGACGCTCGCACGCTTCCAGATGTGCATCGACGGCCAGTGGGTCGATGCGCTGTCCGGCAAGACCTTCGAAAGCCTCAATCCGGCACTGGCCGAGCCCTGGGCGGAGCTGCCCGATGCCGATGAAGCGGACGTGGAGCGTGCCGTGCAGGCGGCCCAGAAGGCCTTCATGAGCCCGGCCTGGCGCGGCCTTTCCGCCACCGCGCGGGGCAAGCTGCTGCGCCGCCTGGGCGACCTGATCGCCGAGAACAAGGAACACCTGGCCCAGCTGGAAAGCCGCGACAATGGCAAGCTGATCCGCGAAACCCGTGGCCAGGTCGGCTACCTGCCGGAATTCTTCCACTACACCGCAGGTCTCGCCGACAAGCTGGAAGGCGGCACCCTGCCGCTGGATAAGCCCGACCTGTTCGCCTACACGGTGCACGAGCCGCTGGGCGTGGTCGCCGGGATCATTCCCTGGAACAGCCCGCTTTACCTGACCGCGATCAAGCTGGCCCCGGCCCTGGCCGCCGGCAACACCATCGTCCTCAAGCCTTCCGAGCATGCCTCGGCGACCATCCTCGAACTGGCGCGCCTGGCGCTGGAGGCCGGTATCCCGGCGGGCGTGGTCAACGTGGTCACCGGCTTCGGCCCGAGCACCGGCGCGGCGCTGACCCGCCATCCGCTGGTGCGCAAGATCGCCTTCACCGGCGGCGCCGCCACCGCGCGCCACGTAGTACGCAGCAGCGCGGAAAACTTCGCCAAGCTGTCGCTGGAACTGGGCGGTAAGTCGCCCAACATCATCTTCGCCGATGCCGACCTGGACAGCGCCATCAACGGCGCCGTGGCCGGCATCTACGCCGCCTCCGGGCAAAGCTGCGTGGCCGGTTCGCGCCTCTTGGTCCAGGACCAGATCTACGACGAATTCGTCGAGCGCCTGGTAGCCCGCGCCCAGCGTATCCGCATTGGCAACCCGCAGGACGAGCGCAGCGAGATGGGCCCCATGGCCACCGCGCAGCAACTTGCCGTGGTCGAAGGCCTGGTCGCTGATGCCCTCGCCGAAGGCGCGCGCCTGCGCATGGGCGGCAAGCGCCCGGCCATCGACGAACAAGGCTGGTACTACGAGCCGACCCTGTTCGAGTGCGACAGCAACTCGATGAAGATCATGCAGGAAGAAGTCTTCGGTCCGGTGGCCTCGGTCATTCGCTTCAAGGACGAGGCCGAAGCGCTGGCGATCGCCAACGACTCCCAGTTCGGCCTCGCCGCCGGCATCTGGACCCGCGACCTGGGCCGCGCCCACCGCATGGCCCGTGACGTGCGCTCCGGGATCATCTGGGTCAACACCTACCGCGCGGTCTCGGCCATGGCGCCCATCGGCGGTTTCCACAACAGCGGCTACGGTCGCGAGAGCGGCATCGATTCGGTGCTGGCCTACACCGAGCTGAAAACGGTGTGGATCAACCTCTCGCAAGCCCCCATGCCCGACCCCTTCGTGATGCGCTGAGAGGACACCACCATGATCGAACCCGGCATCTACAAAGAAGTGATGGGCTCCTTCCCCTCCGGCGTCACTGTGGTCACCACCCTGGATTCGGAAGGCGATATCGTCGGCATCACCGCCAGCGCCTTCAGTGCCCTGTCCATCGACCCGGCGCTGGTGCTGTTCTGCCCCAACTACGCCTCGGACACCTACCCGATCCTGCGCGACAGCAAGCAGTTCGCCATCCACCTGCTCTGTTCCGACCAGCAGGCCGAGGCCTACGCCTTCGCCAAGAAGGGCAAGGACAAGGCCAAGGGCATCGACTGGCACCTGAGCGAACTGGGCAACCCGCTGCTGACCAAGGCTACCGCGATCATCGAATGCGAACTGTGGCGCGAGTACGACGGCGGTGACCACGCGATCATCGTTGGGGCGGTGAAAAACCTGATCCTGCCCGAGAACGAGGTCACGCCCATGGTCTACCACCGGGGCAAGCTGGGCGCCTTGCCGGAGATTTCCTGAGTCACCTTCAGGGCCGCTGCTCGCCACTCTCGACAGCGGCTCTTTTTTATTCCCGTACCTGTAGGGGCGAGCTTGCTCGCGAACCTGTCCCAGGAGCCTTCGCTGGCAAGCCAGCCCCTACAGAAGAAAAGGAGCCCCCCATGAGCAACGAGAAATACGAAAAAGGCCTGGAGATCCGTACCCAGGTGCTAGGCGAGGCCTATGTGAACAAGTCGATCCAGAACGCCGACGACTTCACCCGCCCACTGCAGGAACTGGTCACCGAGTACTGCTGGGGCCACGTCTGGGGCCGGGACGGCTTATCGCTGAAAGAACGCAGCATGATAAACTTGGCGATGATTTCGGCGCTCAACCGCCCCCACGAGCTGAAGCTGCACGTTCGCGGCGCCCTGCGTAACGGCCTGTCCCGCGAGCAGATCCGCGAGATCCTTCTGCAAGTCGGCATCTACTGCGGTGTGCCGGCGGCAGTGGACAGCTTCCGCATCGCCCGCGAGGCCTTCGCCGAGGCCGACGCAGAGGCACAAGGTTGACCGCCGGCACCACCCGATGAAGGAGCACGCGTACGTGCTCCTTCGTTTCTCTTACGGACAGCCATAACCAGAGCGGACCACATGAAACGCTTGCCCCTCGACGACAGCTTCAAGGTCAACCGCAATCCCGTCACCCTGCGCGAGATCGTCCTCGACAAGCTGCGGGGCGCCATCCTGAACTTCCAACTGCTGCCGGGCGACCGCCTGGTGGAGCGCGACCTCTGCGACCGCCTGGGCGTCAGCCGCACGTCCGTGCGCGAGGCCCTGCGCCACCTGGAGTCGGAAGGCCTGGTGGAGTTCGCCGATGCCAAGGGGCCGCGCGTTGCCATCATTACCCTGGAAGACGCCTGCGACATCTACGAGCTGCGCTGCGTGCTCGAAGGCCTGATCGTCCAGCTCTTCACCCTCAATGCCAAGGCCAAGGACATCCGCGCCCTTGAGCGCGCCCTGGAAGAAAACCGCAAGGCACTCGAGGAAGGCGAGCTGCAACAGGTGCTGGAGTCCGTACAAGGTTTCTACGATGTGCTACTGGAAGGCTCCGGCAACCACATCGCCGCCACCCAGCTGCGCCAGTTGCAGGCACGCATCAGTTACCTGCGAGCGACCTCCGTCTCCCAGGAGAATCGCCGCGGCGCCAGCAACAAGGAAATGGAACGCATCGTCGAAGCCATCAAGAGCGGCGACCCGCTGGCCGCCCACCAGGCGTCGGTGGACCACGTGCGCGCCGCCGCCAAAGTCGCCCTGGACTACCTCAAGTCCAAGCAGGACGAGCCGGGCAAGGTCCGCGAGATCGCCAGCCCCATCGCCCTCAAAGAACCGCGCATCGGGCGCTGATGACATGCCCTCCCCGCGCTTCTGTCCCGGTTGCGGCAGTGGCGGCCTGAGCCGCCAGTGCCCCGCCGGGGACACCCACGAAAGGCTGGTGTGCGCGGACTGCGGCTACGTCCACTACGAAAACCCGAAGATCATCGCCGGCTGCATCATCGAGCAGGACGGCAAGTACCTCCTCTGCCAACGTGCCATCCCGCCGCGCCCCGGCACCTGGACGCTCCCAGCCGGCTTCATGGAAAACGGCGAGACCACCGAAGAGGCGGCCCTACGCGAAGTTTGGGAAGAGAGCGGCGTACGCGCCGAGATCGTCTCGCCCTACTCCATTTTCAGCGTGCCGAAGATCAGCGAGGTCTACATCATCTTCCGCGCCACCGTGCTGGAAGAAACCGGCCAGCACGGCCCGGAAACCCTGGACTACCGCTTCTTCGCCCCCGAGGACATCCCCTGGGACGTCATCTACTACCCGGCCATCCGGCAGATCCTCGAACGCTACATCGAAGAACGCCAGGCCGGGGTGTATGGCATCTACATGGGCAATGACGATACCGGGAAGATTCACTTCATCCGGTAGCCCTCCGTCAAGCCTCCACCCCCTCCACAATGATCACCTCCGCCTTCGCCACGCCCTGGCGATATCCACAGGCTTCCTGGTATTCCGCCGAGCGGTAGCAGGCCAGGGCCTGGTCATAGGATTCGAACTCGATCACCACGCTACGCTGGGGTGTAGGGCGGCCTTCCATCGCCTGCGAACGGCCACCACGGGCCAGCAACTTGCCGCCGTACCGGGCGAACGCGGCCGGGGCACGGCGGGTGTATTCGCTGTAGCGTTCCGGGTCCGTCACATCGACGTGGGCAATCCAGTAAGCCTTCATGCTGACCTCTGCAGTTTTGGTTAAATTGGTATTATGGTATACCAGAAACCTTTCCCCTTAATCCAGCCAGGTGTCATGTCATGCCGTTCAACCGTATCGAAGAAATCATCGAAGACTTCCGCCAGGGCAAGATGGTCCTGCTGGTGGACGACGAGGACCGCGAGAACGAGGGCGACCTGTTGCTGGCGGCGGAAAAATGTACCCCGGAAGCCATCAATTTCATGGCCCGTGAGGCCCGCGGCCTGATCTGCCTGACGCTGACCGACGAACATTGCGAACGCCTCGGCCTGGAGCAAATGGTGCCGGCCAATGGCAGCGCCTTCGCAACCGCTTTCACTGTCTCCATCGAGGCGGCCAGCGGCGTGACCACCGGCATCTCCGCGGCCGACCGTTCCCACACCGTGCTCACCGCCGTGGCCCCTGACGCCACGGCAGACGACCTGGTACAGCCCGGCCATATCTTCCCGTTGCGCGCCCGCGAGGGCGGCGTATTGAACCGCGCCGGCCACACTGAAGCCGGCTGCGACCTGGCGCGCCTGGCAGGCTTCACACCGGCGTCGGTGATCGTCGAAGTGATGAACGACGACGGCAGCATGGCCCGCCGCCCGGACCTGGAAGCCTTCGCCGAAAAGCACAGCATCAAGATCGGCACCATCGCCGACCTCATCCACTACCGCCTCAGCACCGAGCACACCGTCACCCGCATCGGCGAGCACGAACTGCCCACCGTGCATGGCACCTTCCGCCTGGTGACCTACGAGGACCGCATAGAGGGCGGCGTGCACATGGCGATGGTGATGGGTGATATCCGTCGCGACGAACCCACCCTGGTGCGGGTTCACGTGATCGATCCACTGCGCGACCTGGTCGGCGCCGAATACACAGGGCCGAAGAACTGGACCCTCTGGGCCGCCCTGCAGAAGGTGGCGGAAGTCGGCCACGGCGTCGTGGTGGTCCTGGCCAGCAACGAATCCTCCCAGGCCCTGCTGGAGCGCGTACCGCAGCTCACGCAGCCACGCCGACAGTTCAGCCGCTCACAGTCGCGCATCTACTCCGAGGTGGGCACCGGCGCACAGATCCTCCAGGACCTGGGCGTGGGCAAGCTGCGCCACCTCGGCGCCCCGCTTAAGTACGCCGGCCTCACCGGCTATGACCTGGAAGTGGTAGAGACCCTGCCGTTCGAGGGGTGAGTCCTTTGCGCTGATGCCCCTGCGCCCCTGTAGGAGCGACTTCAGTCGCGAAGCAGACCGCAGGGCTGCCCTTCCAGATCAACACCGAGCCACACACAACTAACCTCACCCCAGCCCTGGGCTATCCGTGCAGCCCCTCAGCCCGCGCATTCCTCTGTGGGGGCGAATTCATTCGCTAAGGGCTGCGCAGCAGCCCCATTGACCACGCAAGGCAGACCTGCGGCCTGCTAAGCGAATGAATTCGCACCCACACTTTGTCCCTTCCCTCTGCACGTTGTCTTTCCCGCCGCCCAACCACTCGTCACCCATCACATAGCGGAGGTCTTGCAGAAAGTTTGGAATACCATAATATGACATTCCGTAGGCCGGAGAATTTCTGCGAGTGCGCCCGCCAGGGACCAGCATGAACAAGAGCACTCGACACGGCCGCCCTTGATGGCCCCATTGGGGTCCCCTGCTCCTGATAAGCGGGTTGAAGCGAAGCCCGCTTGCGTACAAACACAACAATGAGGGCAAGCAAGATGGTGTTCAAAAAACGTGCAACCGCGGTTCTCGCCGCAGCCTTCCTGGCCGCGACCGGCACCGCCGCCATCGCCGCCGACAACATCAGCTTCGTGAGCTGGGGCGGCACTACCCAGGATGCGCAGAAACAGGCCTGGGCCGAGCCCTTCAGCGAAGCCAGCGGCATTCGCGTGGTGCAAGACGGCCCGACCGACTACGGCAAGCTCAAGGCCATGGTCGAGAGCGGCAACGTGCAGTGGGACGTGGTGGACGTCGAGGCCGACTTCGCCCTGCGTGCCGCCGCCGAAGGCCTGCTGGAACCCCTGGACTTCGGCGTGATCCAGCGCGACAAGATCGACCCGCGCTTCGTTTCCGACCACGGCGTCGGCTCTTTCTTCTTCTCCTTCGTGCTCGGCTACAACCAGGGCAAGGTCGGCGCCAACGCCCCGCAGGACTGGACCGCCCTGTTCGACACCGCCAACTACCCGGGCAAACGTGCGCTGTACAAGTGGCCGAGCCCCGGCGTGCTGGAACTGGCCCTGCTGGCTGACGGTGTACCGGCCGACAAGCTCTACCCGCTGGACCTGGACCGCGCCTTCAAGAAGCTCGACACCATCAAGCAAGACATCGTCTGGTGGGGCGGCGGCGCCCAGTCCCAGCAACTGCTGGCCTCCGGCGAAGCCACCCTCGGCCAGTTCTGGAACGGCCGCGTCTACGCCCTGCAGCAGGACGGTGCACCGGTTGGCGTGAGCTGGAAGCAGAACCTGGTCATGGCCGATTTCCTGGTCATCCCCAAAGGCGCCAAGAACAAGGACGCGGCCATGAAGTTCCTGGCCAACGCCAGCAGCGCCAAGGGCCAGGCCGAGTTCGCCAACCTCACCGCCTATGCCCCGGTGAACGTCGACAGCGTCAGTCAGCTCAAGGCGGACCTCGCTCCCAACCTGCCGACTGCCTACGCTAAGGATCAGATCACCCTCGACTACGCGTACTGGGCCAAGAACGGCCCGGCTATCGCCGCGCGGTGGAACGAATGGCTGGTCAAGTGAAGATGGCAGCCATCCAGCCCAACCCGCCGGCCAAGGCCACCGGAAGCGCAGCCCGCGCTTCCGGCGGCCCCCAGCCCAAGGCTGCGCCGATGAAGCAAGACAACCAGGCCGCGCTGCGCTGGCGCGGTGCCCGCAACCTGATCCCGGCCCTGCTGTTCCTCGGTCTGTTCTTCCTCGCGCCGCTGATAGGCCTGCTCCTGCGCGGCGTGCTCGAACCCACGCCGGGGCTGGGCAATTACGAGCAGCTGTTCGCCAACTCGGCTTATGCCCGCGTGCTGTTCAACACCTTCGCCGTCGGCGGCCTGGTGACCCTGATCAGCCTGCTGCTGGGCTTCCCCCTGGCCTGGGTGATCACCCTGGTGCCGCGTGGCTGGGGCCGCTGGCTGCTGAACATCGTGCTGCTGTCGATGTGGACCAGCCTGCTGGCACGCACCTACTCCTGGCTGGTGCTGCTGCAGGCCTCGGGCGTGATCAACAAGATGCTGATGGCACTTGGAATCATCGACCAACCGCTGGAAATGGTGCACAACCTCACCGGTGTGGTGATCGGCATGAGCTACATCATGATCCCGTTCATCGTGTTGCCGCTGCAGGCCACCATGTCGGCCATCGACCCGATGGTGCTGCAGGCCGGCTCCATCTGCGGCGCCAGCCCCTGGACCAATTTTTTCAAGGTGTTCCTGCCGCTGTGCCGTCCGGGGCTGTTCTCCGGTGGCCTGATGGTCTTCGTCATGTCGCTGGGTTACTACGTCACACCGGCCCTGCTGGGTGGCGCGCAGAACATGATGCTGCCGGAGTTCATCGTCCAGCAGGTGCAGTCCTTCCTCAACTGGGGCCTGGCCAGCGCCGCCGCCGCGCTGCTGATCGCCATCACCCTGGCTCTGTTCTACGTCTACCTGAAGCTGCAGCCGGAATCGCCGGTGGCTTCGAGTACTGCGAGGTAAGCCATGCTGCTGTCACCCAACGCCATGGGCCTGCGCCTGCGCATCGGCCTCTACCTCACCACCGGGACGATCGCGGCCTTCCTGCTGCTGCCGATCCTGTTCATCGTGCTGCTGTCGTTCGGCTCGTCCCAATGGCTGGTGTTCCCGCCACCGGGCTGGACGCTGAAGTGGTACGAGCAGTTCTTCTCCAACGCCGAGTGGATGGAGTCGGCCCTGGCCAGCCTCAAGGTCGCCGTGCTGACCACGATCTGCTCCGTGGCCCTGGGCCTGCCCACCGCCTTCGCCCTGGTGCGCGGCAAGTTCCCCGGTCGCGAGTTCCTCTACGGCCTGTTCACCCTGCCAATGATCGTGCCGCTGGTGATCATCGCAGTGGCCGTGTACGCGCTGTTCCTCAAGCTGGGCTACACCGGGACGCTGTTCTCCTTCGTGGTCAGCCACGTGATCGTCGCCCTGCCCTTCACCATCATCTCGATCATCAACTCGCTGAAGCTGTTCGATCAGTCCATCGAGGATGCCGCGGTGATCTGCGGCGCGTCGCGGCTGCAGGCGGTGTTCAAGGTAACCTTCCCGGCGATCCGCCCCGGCATGATGGCCGGCGCCCTGTTCGCCTTCCTGGTCTCCTGGGATGAAGTGGTGCTGAGCGTGATGATGGCCAGCCCGACCCTGCAGACCCTGCCCGTGAAAATGTGGACCACCCTACGCCAGGACCTGACCCCGGTGATCGCCGTCGCCTCGACGCTGCTGATCGGTCTGTCCGTACTGGTCATGGTGATCGCCGCCGTGCTGCGCCGGCGCAACCCTGCAAGCGCCTGAGCGCCGAGGTAAAAAAAATGAGTGCCGTTATCCAAGACACCCGCGAAAACAAGACCCTGGTCAGCCTGCGCAACCTGAACAAGCACTACGGCGACTTCGCCGCCGTGGACAACATCTCCCTGGACATCCAGGACGGCGAATTCCTCACCTTCCTCGGCTCCAGTGGCTCGGGCAAGAGCACCACGCTGTCGATGCTGGCCGGCTTCGAGACGCCCAGCTCCGGCGAAATCCTGGTGGACGGCAAGTCCCTGGTGAACGTGCCGCCGCACAAGCGCGACATCGGCATGGTGTTCCAGCGCTACTCGCTGTTCCCGCACCTGAATGTGCGCGACAACATCGGCTTCCCGCTGGACATCCGCAAGCAGGCCGCCGGCGAACGCGAGCGCCGCGTCGAGGCCATGCTCAAGCTGGTGCAATTGGAACAGTTCGCCCAGCGCCGCCCCGCCCAGCTTTCCGGTGGCCAGCAGCAGCGCGTGGCCATCGCCCGTGCACTGGTGTACGAGCCGCGCATCCTGCTGATGGACGAACCGCTGGGTGCGCTGGACAAGAAGCTGCGCGAAGACCTGCAGGATGAGCTGCGCCACCTGCACCGTCGCCTTGGCATCACCATCGTCTACGTCACCCACGACCAGGAAGAAGCCATGCGCCTGTCCCAACGCATCGCCATCTTCAGCCACGGCAAGATCGTCGGCCTGGGCAGCGGCTACGACCTTTACCAAAGCCCACCGAACGCTTTCGTCGCCTCCTTCCTCGGCAATTCCAACTTCCTCAAGGTGAAGGCCCAGGGCAACGCCGGCGCCAGTTTCGAAGGTCAGTCGCTGGCCATCCGCCCCACCCCCGGCCTGCACAACGGCCAGGACCTGATCCTGATGGTGCGCCCGGAAAAAGCCCGGGTGCTGAGCCCGGAACAGGCGGCCAGCGAGCCATTGGCCGCCGGTTGGAACCAGATCCAGGCCAAGGTGGCGGAAACCGTGTTCCTCGGCGAAAGCCTGACCTGCAGCGTGATCACCGCAAGTGGCACCAGCCTGACCTTGAAGGAACTCTCCGGCACCACCGCGCCCCTGCAACCGGGCGCAACGGTGATGGTGCGCTGGGCCGCGGCGGATGCCTGCGTCTACACCGAGTGGAAGGAAAGCGACCTGGCCAAGGGCGCTGGCGCGCATTGAGAACGACCTCCGCCCCTCTGCTTTCGGGAGAGGGGCGGTGGCCGGTGGCTGACTCAAGGACACCGACTGCATGCTCGCCGAGCCCCCATCAGCCCCTTGATCCCTAGTACCGAAACAATCAGGTGCCCCTGCCCAACCAGCAACTGTCCGGGTTGGATATCCAGGCGCTGATCAAATATTGGGAAGATGAAACACTGCGAAAAACGCAACGTTGGCCAACTCCAGAAAACAGCTCGACACGATATACCCAACACTGCCTGACGCGAACATTTGAAACTCTCCGGAAACCCACCGAACAAGTGAATATCCGGTTAGAATCCGCATCATATGGCGATCAACGACGAGCCGTAACAAAACGTCAATAAACAAACTTCATTAACTTACAGCCTTTCACCCAGACAACCATAAATATCCCGAACATAAAAATAGCGAAATCTGCAAGTATATGCCTGACTCACGCAACTAGATGTGAAATTGGAATACTCACTTGTTGTTGGCGATTGAGAATATTCAGCAAGAGCATGACGCGTTGTTCGCCATCCATGGCCAGGAAGATCGCTTCCATCTCCGCATAGGGTCCTACGCGCACCTGGACACAGTCCCCAGGGTGCAAGGCGGCACATTCATCCGCATTGGCGCAGCGCTGCTTGAGGTGTTCGACGATACTCTCCGGCACGCGCGAAGGGCTGCTGGAAAAGCTCACAACCCTTATCACACCTCGTGTCGAGCGCAAGGCTGTCCAGTTGTCCTGGGCGCGAAAATGCACGAACAGGTAACCGGGGAACATTGGTTGGGTGAGCCGCCGCAGCCGACCGCCCTTGAGCACTTCAACGTCGAGGGTCGGACAGAAACAGTCGAAGCCCTGACGCAGCAGATGGTCCCGGGCACGCTCGTCCTGGCGTGACTTGCATTGCACGAGGTACCAGGCGATTTCGGGGAGAAGTGCGTCCTTGCTCATGACAGTCCCTGGCGTGAAGAATCTTTACCTGACGCTAGTTCCTGCCTGAAGTTCGTGCCGCCAGACAAAACTACTGGCCGACTAATGGTCATGCCGCCCGGACATCCGCTTGTCGGAAAACATTGGCAGTGCACGCAAAAAGATTGTGCGCGTTAAAGGGCGAACTATCCTGACAACCTGTCTCTGGACAGCACTCATTGAAGGCACTCTGCCATCAATTAATGCACATGGAATTGTGATCCCAAGTTAGTACACAAGTTCCAGCCCGCAAACTTTCGCCCAACTTATTGACGGCGAGTGGCGGTAGCCATGTGTCCGGATATTCGAGCACGGTCCAACAGGAAGCGGCCCGAACATTCCCCGCCCCTCCGTGCCCCCACGCGCCAGCAGCCCTGCCGGCGCCGCAACAACCCAGCCCCGCAGTCGAACCGAGTCACCCAAGAGTCCACCAGGGACGCCTCCCGGCGCCTCCCTGGCTGGGTCCCCTGCACAGCGCAAAGGAGTCGGCGTCATGGTCCAAGTCAGCTATCCCGGTGTCTACATCGTCGAAAAGGCCAGCGGGGTACGCACCATTACCGGTGTCGCGACCTCCATCGCCGCCTTCGTCGGCTATACGCGCAAGGGCGTGCCCGACAAGGCCGTGGCCATCACCAGCTTCGCCGATTTCGAACGCGGCTACGGCGGCCTCGACCGCGATAGCCCGCTGTCCTACGGCGTGCGCCAGTTCTTCCTCAACGGCGGTACCCAGGCCCTGATCGTGCGGGTCGCGGTCGGCCATGGCACCAGCGCCTGGGTGCTGGAGAACGGCGCGGGTGACCCGGTCCTCGAAGTCAGCGCCGCCAGCCCCGGCACCTGGGGCAACGGCCTGCGCCTTAGCGTGGTGCATACCGGCGTGCGTAACCCCGACAGCGATTTCAACCTGGTGGTCTCGCAGCTGCAGGCCGACGGCACCACCCTGGTGCCGGTGGAAACCCACCGCAACCTCAGCCTCGATTCAAACTCGGCGCAGTACGCCGTCTCAGTGATCAACAACGCCTCCGCGCTGATCCGCGTCGCCCGCACCGGCGGCCTCACCTTCGCCGAAGCCGGTCGAGCCGTCAGCGCCGAGCTCACCAGCTTCCCCCTTGATCCAGCCAACACCACCATCGGCGGCACCCTGGATGGCACTACGCCCTTCCTGCTCACTCTCCTGGATGCGCCCTGGGCCAACATCGGCGACCTGGTGACCGCCACCAACGATGCCATCGTCGCCGCCGGCCTGGCCGCCCAGTTGCAGGCGGCCGAAACCGGCGAAGACGGCGACACGGGCAGCGACCACCTGACCCTGGAATCCCTGACCGCTGGCGAGTCTTCCAGCGTCACCATCGCCGGCGGTGCCTTCGGTGGTCTCACCGCGACCCTCCACCTGGGGCTCGCCAACCTGGGCCGCGAGTTCACCGGTGCCGCCGAGCACCGTCCTGCCGTGGTCAGCAACCTCGCACCGGCCACGCCGGGGGCGGATGGCGCCCGCGGCGGCGCGCTCGAACTGGTGGGCAACGAGTCGGCCAAGACCGGTATCTACGCCCTGCTGGACGTAGACCTTTTCAACATCCTGGTCATCCCGGAGACCTTCGAAATGACCGCTGGCCAGGACGCCGGGGTGATTCCCGCCGCCACCGCCCTGTGCGAAGCGCGGCGCGCGTTCTACATCGTCGATGCACCGTCCAACCGCACCCTGGCCAACATCGGCACCTGGACCAACGCCGCCTCGCAGTCGCGCAACGCAGCCACCTACTTCCCCGCCGTGCGCATCGTCGATCCCCTGGACGGGCTGCGACCACGGGCGATGGCCCCCTCCGGCACCCTGGCCGGGGTCTATGCGCGCACCGATGCCACCCGAGGCGTGTGGAAGGCCCCTGCCGGCACCGACGCCGTGCTCAACGGCGTGCTCGACCTGGCCCTGCCGGTCAACGACCTGGAGAACGGCCAGATCAACCCGCTGGGGGTCAACGTGCTGCGCAGCTTCCCCGCCTACGGCCGGGTTTCCTGGGGGGCGCGCACCATGAAGGGCGCCGATGCCCAGGCCGACGAGTACAAATACATCCCGATTCGGCGCCTCGCCCTGTTCCTTGAGGAGAGCCTTTATCGCGGTACCCAGTGGGTGGTCTTCGAACCGAACGACGAGCCGCTCTGGGCGCAGATTCGCCTGAACCTGGGCGCCTTCATGAACGGCCTGTTCCGCCAGGGCGCCTTCCAGGGCAAGACGCCCCAGGAAGCCTTCTTCGTCAAATGCGACAAGGAAACCACCACCCAGGCCGACCGCAACCTCGGCATCGTCAACATCCAGGTCGGCTTCGCCCCACTGAAGCCGGCGGAGTTCGTCGTCCTCACCATCCAGCAGATCGCCGGCGATCTGCAATAAAGGGAGTCGGATCATGGCCCAATTCGCCGTCAACACCCATCGTTTCGATCCCTACAAGAACTTCAAATTCCGCATCAAATGGGATGGCCGCTACGTCGCCGGCGTGAGCAAGGTCGGCGCTCTCAAACGCACCACCGAAGTGGTCGAGCACCGCGAAGGGGGCGACCCCTCCACCTCGCGCAAATCCCCCGGACGCACCAAGTACGAGGCCATTACCCTGGAGCGCGGCGTCACCCATGACCTGGAGTTCGAGGCCTGGGCCAACAAGGTCTGGCACGTCGGCACCGGGCTCGGCGCTGAGACCAGCCTGAAGGACTTCCGCAAGGACCTGATACTGGAGGTGTACAACGAAGCCGGGCAGGTGGTGCTGGCCTACAAGATCTACCGCTGCTGGGTGTCCGAGTTCCAGGCGCTGCCTGACCTCGACGCCAACGCCAACGCCATCGCGATCCAGACCCTGAAACTGGAAAACGAAGGCTGGGAACGTGACCCCGAGGTCTCCGAGCCCACGGAACCGGTGCTGGCGGGATGATCTGAGCCATGCACCCGCTTCCCTCGCGCATTGCCATGCGGCCCTTCGGCGAACTCGCGGACCTGGACCTCGACTTCGCCGACCGCGACCGTCCGCGCCTGGTCACCGAACTGCTGACCCAGTGCTGCACCGGCACCGACGCCGACTTCTGGTGGGCGCAGCCGGTGGGTACGCGCAGCGCTGCCCTGCTGCGCCTGGCGGCGGGGACCTGCGGTGTGTACAGCCTGTCCTTCAGCGCCCGGTGTCCGGCCTGCAACGAGGCGTTCGAATTCGAACTCCAGTTGGCGCCCTTGCTGGCCACTGCCGACGACGACGGGCCGATTCGCGTGGGCCTCGACCCGGACCGGCAGGTGACCCTGCGCCGTCCCACGGGCGACGACCTGCGCCGCTGGCGCCAGGCGCAACCGGCCAGCCCCGTCGAGGCGCGCCGGCTGATGCTCGACAGCCTGCTGCTGGAAGGACAGGTACGCCCCGACGACGAAGCACGGCTCTCCGAAGCCGTCGCGACGGCGGACCCACTGGTGGCCCTGGCCGTGGCCTGTCACTGCCCGGCCTGCGGTGCGGGCAGCGAAGTCCCCATCGACCTCGACGACACCGCCCTGGCCCGCCTCGGCGCGCGCCAGCGCGCCTTGTTGCGCGAAGTGCATTGCCTGGCCTCCCGCTACGGCTGGAGCGAAGCCCAGGTCATGGCGCTGTCCCAGGCGCGCCGTGCCCACTACCTGGCCCTGATCGAGGCGTCCTGATGAGCGACTATTTCGCCGCGCTGATGCGCGCCAGTGGCCTGTTCGCCCCGGCCGCCGTGCCCGGCTTGGAAGCACCGCCTGAGCTGGGTGTGGAAGCTTCGGCACCTGCCTCGCAGCCCGAGCCCGCATCGCCGCAGGACTCCTCGGTGCCCACAAGCACGGAAGCCCGGCGCGCGGTGGCGACCATTGACCGCTCAACGGCCAACGTTCCGGCAGCACGCCCACGGGCTGTGGATAACTCATCGGAATCCGCTCGCCCGGCGCCGAACCCGCTGCGGGACCGGCCCGCGTCGCCCCAGCGGAACGCGCCTATCCCGTCACTGCCAGAGCCGTCGACTGCACCGCCCGTTAGCGAGCGTCACGAGGGCCGGCAAGCGCCTTCCCAAGCCGACGAGCGGGTGCGAATCGCCATGCGCTGGGTGGCAGCTGATCCGCAGTTGGCGACGCCCACGGAGCCGGCGCACCGGCACAGCCAGACGGTGCTGGAGAGCGGTCACTCCCCTCTGCAAGCACAGCGACCTGCCTCGCCCTCCCAGTCGAACCCGATTCATGTGCCGGAGGCTCAGGCGGCGATACCGGCCCTGCAATCCGAAGTCTTGAGCGAGCCAGTCGCCGCAGCCCCGCCGGCAACACCAAGGGGCGAACCCGAGGTGTTCGAATCGGCAGGGGAGGAAACCCTGGAAATCTCCATCGGCGCCATTCACCTGCGGGTCGAAGCCCCGGGCCCGCAGACCGTGGCCCGGCCGATTGCGCCGCCTGCCCGTGCGCAGCAGCCGACCACTCCAGTCTCTTCCACCCGCAGCGGCCTTTCGCGCCGCGCCCTTCGGCGGTTCTGATCATGGCCCTCGCGGACTCTGGCAAAGCCATCGGCGCGGTCACCCGCTTGCTGCAGGATCACCTGATCCGGCGCGGTTTCGATGTGTCCATCGGCAAGCCCGAGGACGCCGCGAACGTCAATTCCAACGAGAAGCTCAACCTCTTCCTCTACGAAACCGCCTTCGACCCGCAGTTGCGTAACCTGTCCCTGCGCGATGGCGAACCACCACCGCTGTGGCTGGTGCTGAGGTTCCTGCTCACGGCCTTCGACATCGGTGAAAGCAGTGACACCGCTGCCGCCCATGACCTCCTCGGCCAGGGCATGGCTGCCCTGCACGAACTGGGCTTCCTGCCCCTCGATTCGCTGGTGGCGACGGACGTACGCCTGGCCCTGGAAAACAACCCCGAGCCGCTCAAGCTGAGCTTCGACGAATCCGGCGCCGACTTGCTGGCCAAAACCATGCAGGGCGCCGAGGAGCGCTACCGGCTCTCGGTTGCCTTCCAGGTGCGGCCGGTAATGATCGTGCCCGCCAGCCTGCCGCGCGGGGCTCTGCTGGTGGGCGTGGACTACAGCACCTCGCCCGAGACGCTGATCGGCCGTGAAGGCGTGCAGGTGGCAGTGATGCCCTCGATGGGCGCGCGCCTGCACCGGGTCGAGCCGGCCCGCTTCGAGGCGGGCGCCACCCTGACCCTGTATGGCGAAGACCTCAATCCGAGCAACCTGGAAGTGTTGCTGGGCAACATCCCGCTCACCGTGCTCGAACGCCAGCCACAGCGTCTGGTGGTGAGCGCCGAAGGCAGCCCCGGAACGCCCATCGCCTCGGGTACCAACCTGTCGGCGGGCGAGATGCCGCTGGTGGTGCGCCGACGCCTGTCGCCGACCCGCACCCGCTCCAGCAACCTGCTCGCCGCGCGCCTGCTGCCAACCCTGGACAGCGCCGCGCTGGTGGCCGGCGACCTGCTCCTGCAGGGCACGCTGTTGGGTACCGACAGCGATGACCTGATGGTGCTCTTCTACCGCGAGAGCGACGGCGTGACCGTGCACCTGTTCGACGAGGTCACCACCGCCGTCGACCAGCAGAGCTTGGTGATTGCCGGCGCGGCTGCCGCTGTCCCGGCCGGCAGCTACCGGGTGATCCTGCGGGTGAACAACCAGCAGGCCAAGGCCAGCCCGAGGGTGGTGGTGCCATGACCAATCCCCTCAACGCCCAGGCGCTGGCCGATCCGGTGGCCTTCCTACCCGGCCTCCACGGCCAGGACGCCCTGGCGCGCTACTGGCTGTCCCAGGTCACCCTGCGCCTGCGTCGCGAAATCTGCTGGCTGTGGCGTGAGCGCGCCCAGCAGGGTGGCGACGATGCCGCACTGCCGCCAACGGTGGACGGCGCACTGGCTGCGCTCGACCTGCTGCGCTACGAGCACGACAAGCGCGCCTTCTTCGCGGACGACATCACCGCGCGCTATCTCAGCGAGCGTATTGCCAGCGCTGCCCCTCCGGACCTGGCCGACGTGCCGCGCGGCTCCTTCGGCTGGGCCGTGCAGCAACTGGAACTGGCCCCGGTGGAGCGCTTCGTGCTGGCACTGGCCCTATTGCCTGGCGTCGACAGTGCCGCCGGACAAGTGATCGCCAGCTGCCTCAACGACCTCTCGCGTAGCAGCCCCAACCTCGCCCTGGCGCAGCGCCTGTGGGACGAGCCGGACGAACTGCTGCACTGCTTCGACCCGGCGCATCCCTTGCTGCGCCATGGCCTGCTGAGCAGCGCCCAGCCGCACGACTGGAACAGCGCCCTGCAGGTCCCGGCGCTGGTTGCCCGCGAACTGCTGTTCCCCGCCGGCCGACTGCCATCGGCCTTGCAAGCAGTCCCCGTTGCGCCGTTGGCGTCAGGACTGGAATCGGCTGCCGCTCGGGTCCGCAGCGCCCTCACGGCACCCCGCGGGTTGCAGTTGCTACCACTGCTTGGTGCCGCTAACGCACCGCTGGCGGAAACCGCGGCGGCCAGCGCGGCGATGGCCGGCGTCGCGACGCTGCAACCCAGCGCCGCCCTGCCCCGCGAACACCTGGCCCAAGCGCTCAGTGCCGCCTGGTTGCGCGGCTGCGCGCTCTACCTGCCGGCGAGGATGCTGACCGACCCGGCAGCCCACGACGGCGGCCTGGAAGCACCACCGCTACCGGCACTGCCGCTGCTGGTGTTCATCGGTGTGTACGAGCGCAGTGCCTTGCGGGGCCTGGGTGAAACCCTGCCGGCACTGGACGTACCGCCACCGGACTTCACCCAGCGCCTCGACTGCTGGCGCCAGCAGTTGCCGAATGCCGGGTTGGCGCCGTTGCTGCCCGAGCTGGCGCGGCGCTTTCGCTACGAGTGCACTGCCATCGAGCGGGTCGCGAGCGAACTCGCCAGTCTTGGCCGGCAACCCAGCGCCGGCGAGCTGTTCGCCGCGGCGCGGGCCGACCTCGACCTCGGCGCCCTGGCCCAGCACGTCCCACCGCGCTTCGAGCGTGCCGAACTGATGCTCCCGGCGGCCCAGGCAGCGCAGGTCGACGAACTGATCACGGCCATGCACAACCTCACCCGCGTGCACCACGACTGGGGCACCGCACGGGCCTGGAACGAAGGCGGCCTCAGCGCCCTCTTCGCCGGGCCGCCGGGCACTGGCAAGACCATGGCCGCCGAAGCCATCGCCGCCGAGCTGGACCTGCCGCTCTACCGCATCGACCTGTCCCAGGTGGTCAACAAATACATCGGCGAGACCGAAAAGAACCTGCGCCGGCTATTCGATGCCGCCGACTCGGCCGACCTGATCCTGTTCTTCGACGAGGCCGACGCCCTCTTCGGCAAGCGCACCGAGGTGAAGGACGCCCATGATCGCTACGCCAACCTGGAGATCAGCTACCTGCTGGAACGCATGGAGCGGTTCAAGGGCCTGGCGATACTCGCCACCAACCGCCGCAAGGACCTCGACGAAGCCTTCCTGCGCCGCCTGCGCTTCGTGGTCGAGTTTCCCCTGCCTGGCGTCGAGGAACGCCTGCGCATCTGGCGCAGCGTGATCCCCGAGGGCATTGACGTCAGCGACCTGGACTTCGAGTTCCTCGCCCAGCGCTTTGCCCTCGCCGGCGGACACATCCGCGGCGTGGTGTTCAACGCCTGCTTGCAAAGCGCTGCCGAAGGCGCGCCACGGCGCCTGGACATGCCCGCCGTGGTGCGTGCCCTGCAACGCGAGTACGACAAGCTGGACCGCGCCAACAGCCTCGATCAGTTCGGCCCCTATGCCGCGCTGGTCGCGACGCACAGAACCCGCCGCTAGGTTTCTGGAGAGCACCATGAGTCGTCAGCTACGGATAGAGTCCCTCGAACTCGACCTGCGCGGCATCGCACCGGAGGTCGCCGAAGCCGCCGCACGCGCGCTCGGCCCGGCCCTGGCCGAAGCGCTGGCCGGATGCAACCTGCAACCCCGCCCCCGCGCGCACCTCGATGCCGGGCACCTCACCCGCGGCGCGACCACACAGGCCGGCGACCTGGCGGCCGGCATCGCCCGGCAGATCGCCCGGAGCCTCGTTGGAGAACGCCCATGAGCCTGCTGCGCGGCGCACTGATCGAATACGGCACCGACCTGATCGGCCCGATTCCCAATGTGGTGATCTTCCAGTTCAACCCCGAGTCCCTCACGCGCAGCCTGGAGATTCCACCGCGCCCCACCGGTGCCACCCAGCGCGAAACCGCCCAGGCCGGGGAAAAGACCTTCGAGAAAATCACCTTCAAGGCCCACTTCAGTGCCGCCAACATGCTCGACGAAGGCAAGGTGCTGGCCGAATTGTTCGGCATCGGCCCACAGCTCGCCGCGCTGGAAAAGATGGTGCTGCCCAGCGCGAAGCTGGCCGGCCTGATCGGCGCCGCCCTGGATGCCATAGGCGACGCCCTTGGCGGCGGTGACGACGCGCCGGCTCAGCCGATTCCCCGCGAACAGTACCCACGCATCCTGTTCATCTGGGGCCTGACCCGCGTGCTGCCGGTGACCATCGACTCGATGAGCATCACCGAGCTGGAGTACGACGCCCTGCTGAACCCGACCCGTGCCGAGGTGGACATCACGCTCAGCGTCATCGCCGTCGACGACTGCTCCGACGACGTGCTGGCCAAGGGCGCGCTGGAGTACTCCACCCTCGCCAAGGAAGCCCAGGCCATCGCCAACCTGGCCAACACTGCCGAACAGATCGTCGAGCTGATTCCACTCTAGGAGCCTGTCATGTTCCTGCCGAACTCCCGCTACGCCCGCGTCGCCACGGTGCAGACCACCAGCTCCACGGGCGAAACCGTGGTGGCCCTCAAGCTGCGCCAGCTGACACCGGTGACCGGTGATCCGCGCATGGTCCAGGCCGGCGATCGCCTCGACCTGCTGGCCCACGCCATCGTCGGCGATGCCACCCAGTTCTGGCACGTGGGCGATGCCAACAGCGCCCTGGACGGCCGCAGCCTGGTAGAAACCCCCGGTGACACCGTACGGGTGCCCAGGAGCTGAGCATGGCCGAGCAACGCTTCCGCGTCTGGTTCGGCGACACCGCCGCCAGCGAAGACCAATTGCGCCGCATCGAGGAAATCGAGGTAACCCAGGAGATGGACGCCTTCTGGGAGGCGCGGCTGCGCATGGTGCTCTGCCTGGATGCCAATGGCGCCTGGCTGCACTGGCCGGGCGACACCAGCGAGCCCTTCTCGCGGGTACGGGTCGAGTTGGACATTGGCAACGACCAGTTCACGCCGCTGATCGACGGGCCGCTGGTGAGCCTCGACGCCGCCCTCGATTCGCAGCCGGGCCGCAGCACCGCGACGCTGGTGGTGCGCGACGACAGTGCCTTCCTCAATCGCGACGAGGAAACCGAAGCACCCTTCGAGCACCGCAAAGCCAGCGAGGTCGCCGAAGAACTCTTCGGCCGTTTCACCCAGCTCGCCAGCACCCGCATCGACGCCACCGACGCCACACCGGAAACCACCACCCGCCGAGGCACCGTGCTGCAGTTCCTGCGCGAGCTGGCCAGCGCCAATGACCGCCACGCCTATGTCCTGCCGGGCGAGGCACGCGGTGCTAGCGTCGGCTGCTTCCTCGCCGACCCGGCCGATGCGGCCGACCTTCCGCCCCTGGTGATGATCGGGAGCGGGCGCAACCTGGCCAACGCCAGCGTCACCCAGGACCCGGAAGGCGGCGAACGCACCAGCGCCCAGGTGCTGCGTGTCGACGACCAGGGCGTCACCCGTTTCGAGACCAGCGCCGCCGACCTCGGCCTGATGCGCGGCCTGCCGGCCCTGCCTGCGGACCTCACACCCCGGCGCATGCTGCCTCCGGCCGAAGCCACGGGCGAGGACCCGACTGCCGCCGCCACCTCGCGCGCTCGGCGCAGCGGTTACGTCTTCCATCTGATCAGCCAGGTGATACCGGGCTGCTACGGTGCCGTACTGAGCCCCTATCGCAAGGTGCGCCTGGACGCGGGCGCCACACCCTACAGCGGCGACTACCTGCTCACCAAGGTGGTCCATCGCATCACACCGTCGCTCTACACCCAGGAGATCGAAGCCAAGGCCGACTCGCTGTCCGACGTGTCGGGCGCAGCGGTGGCCGAGAGCCTCGGCGGCGGCCTGCAACTCTCGGTTTCGGCAAGCGTGGGGATCTTCTGAATGGACGAACTGCTGGAACACACGGTCGAGCGCCTGGTCGAGCATGCCGGCAGCCGCTACTTCGGCAAGTACCGGGGCACGGTCACCGACATCGACGACCCCAACGACCAGTGCCGCATCCGCGCCACGGTACCCGCCGTGCTCGGCGAACACCCGTGCGGCTGGGCCATGCCGGCCGCGCCATTCGCCGGCGACGGCCACGGCATGGTGTTGCTGCCGAAAATCGGCTCGGGAGTCTGGATCGAGTTCGAGGCGGGACGGCTGGACCACCCTATCTGGTCCGGGGCGTGGTGGGCCGAAGGGCAGCGCCCGGACCCCAAGGGTGCCGGCGTGCGCGTCATCGTCTCCGAGCAGGGCCACAAGGTGGTGCTGGACGACGAGGCCAACGAGGTCCGCATCAGCCACGGCGACGAGATGATCGCCAAGACCATCACCCTCACCGCCACGGAAATCATCATCACCTGCGGCGCCTGCGAGATCCGCCTGAGCAACGAGACCATCTCGTTGAACAACGGCCTGATCAAGGTGGGCCTGGCCGGGGTCAGCCTGGTCAATGGCGCCATGAGCTTCGGGGTGCCCCCCACATGATCCCGATCCTCACCACCAGCAGTACCGTCATGTGCCCCCACGGCGGAATGGCGCAGCTGATCACCAGCAACACCGAGGCGCTGGTGGACAGCGCACCGATGCTGTTGCAGACCGACATCCACCCCATCGTCGGCTGCCCCTTCACCCCCGGCACCTATTCCCCCTGCGTGTCGATCCGCTGGGTGACGGCGGCGACCCAGACCTCGATCCGCAACGTGCCGGTGCTGCTGCAGAACAGCGTCGGCCTCTGCCTCAATGCCGCGCAGGCGCCCCAGGGCACCGCCCTGGTGGTGCAGACCCAACAGAAAGCCAAAGGGATATGAGCATGGCACTCTCCAACGGACGGCACCTCGCCTTCCCCTTCCGCATCGGTGACGACGGCCGCAGCGTTGCCCCGGCGGACGACGACGCCCATGTGCGCGACGAGCTGCTGCAGTTGCTGCTGACCAGCCCCGCCGAGCGCCTGTTCCTCCCCGACTTCGGTGGCGGCGTACGCAAACTGGTGTTCGAGCCGGCCTCCGAGGCCCTGCGCGGGGTGGTCAAGGCGCGTATCACCAATGGCCTGACCCGCTGGCTCGGGCACCGGCTGACCGTGGAGCTGATCGAGGTGGTCTGGGATGACGCCGCCGCCACCCTGGAAGTGACCCTCAAGTACCGCCCCGCGGGCAGCCCCGACTCGCGCGTCATCAAGTTCCAGCGCAGCTCGCGCTAGGGATAGCCCAGTATGGCCGCCATCAAATTCCCCGACCTGGTAGACGAACGTGCCGACCAGTTGCAGAGCCACGGCCTGGATGGCCTGAAGCTGGCCCTGGTGAGCCTGCCGCCCGGCCCCAACCCCGGCCACGCCGACCTGGAGCTGCACTTCTTCAATGGCCTGCACCTGGCCGCCATCCTCGCCGACATCGGTGGCGACCCGGCACGTGCCCGGCAAGTGTTCCGCATTCGCGGCGGCGCACGGGTGGTCGCCGGCAACGCCAGCGGCCAGGTACACGTCAGCGCGGTGGCGCCCCTCGATGCCACGCGCCTGTCCCTGCGCATCGAGCCGGTGGGCGACTACTCCACCTATCGGCTGGAACTGGTCTGGGACGCTGCCCTGATCGATCCCTTCTTCAGCGCCATGGGCTTTCGCTTCCGCCCGGGCTGTTTCACCAATGACTGCGCCCCGCCCCAGGGTGGTCGGCCACAGGCACCCAACCCCGCAATCGACTACCTGGCCAAGGACTACGATTCCTTCCGCCATACCCTGATGGTCGCCATGGCCGAGCGCGTACCGGGTTGGGCCAGCACCAGCGAGGCCGACCTGGACCAGGTGCTGATCGGCCTGTTCGCCACCGCCGCCGACGAACTCAGCGACTTTCAGGACCGCGTCATGGCCGAGGCCTACCTGGCCACCAGTCGCAAGCGCGTGTCCCTGGCCCGCCATGCACGATTGGTGGACTACCACCTGCACGAGGGCAATCAGGCCAGCACCTGGCTTGCCCTGGACGTGGTAGCCGGGCAGGCGCCCTTCAGCCTGGACGACCAGGAACTGGTGGCCTGGACCGGGGATGCTCCGCCCAGCACAGACGCGGTGTTCTTCGCCAGCCGCCAGCGCCGACTGGAGGCCTCGCAACGCCAGTATCTGGACCCGCGCCTCAATCGCCTGCGCCTGTACACCTGGGGCAACGCCCAGCCGGCGCTCGCTGCCGGCAGCACCCGTGCCGACCTGGTACCCGAGCCGCCGCTGGCTTCCCAGGCCGATGCCGACGCCCTGCGTGACCTGGTGCGCCAGGGCCACTGGCGCGAGCTGCTGATCGAGGAGCGCCTCAACCCGCTTACCGGCCAGCCCGCCGGACGCAACCCCGCGAAGCGGCAACTGCTGCGTTTGCTGCCCGGGGACGACCTCGACGGCGGCGCCGCCGAAAGCCGCTTCGACCCGCTTACCGGCACCTGGATGCTGCGGGTCAATTGGCGCGAAGAAGACACCCTGCGCTTTGATTTCGCCTTTACCAGCTTCTGCCCCGGCCCGCCGCCCACCGCGGTGGAGGACATCTCGGTATTTCACGGCAACCTGCTGCCAGTGCATGAAGGACGACCGCTGCGGGTGCAGTTCCGCGAGCCGGGCAGCCCGTTGCCCAGCGATGTCCCTGGCCTGCGCTATCGCCACTACCAGCGCCTTGACCGTCACGGCGACGGCCGCGACTGGGTACTGGCCCAGTTGCCGGACGACGGCCCCCTTGCCTACCTGCCACCCCGTCAAGGCGGCGCCCCCACGGGCGAAGAACCAGCCCGCTCCACCCTCTGGCTGCAGGTGGAAAGCCCCGGTGGCGCGCGCGAGGACTGGGACGAGGTGGAAAGCCTGGTGCACAGCGACGACTCGGCGGAAAACGGCGACCACTTCATGGTCGAGACCGACGAACATCGCCGCAGCCTGCTGCGCTTCGGCAATGGCGGCAACGGCCGGCTGCTGCCGGCTGGCGCGGTGGTGCATGCCGAGTACCAGTTGGGCGGCGGCCATGTCGGCAACATCGGTGCGGACCAACTGGTCAACCTGCAGCCGCTGACCGGCGCCCTGAATGGCGCGGTATTGAGTGTCAGCAATCCCTTCGACGTCAGCGACGGGCGCGACCCGGAACCGGTCGAACGCATCCGGCGCAACGCCCCGGAGGCCTTCCGTGCCCGACAACTGCGGGCGGTGACCCTGGCCGACTACATCAGGCGCGCCGAGGAAGTGAGCGGCGTATCGCGTGCGGTGGCCCGCTATGCCTGGACCGGCAGCTGGCGCACGGTGCGTATCGCCATCGATCCGGCCGGTTTCACTGCGCTGGGCGACGAGCGCTCAGAAAGCCTCTGGGAGGAACTGCGGCCACGGGTGGCGGACCACCTCGAAGCCGTGCGGCTGATAGGCGAAGACATCGAACTGCGGCCGCCGCGTTATGTACCGCTGGATATCCGCGTGGTGGTCTGCGCCGACGACGCCTACTGGCGGGAAGACTTGCGCTACGAGCTGGAACAGGAATTCTCCGACGGTTGGACCGCCGACGGCCGTCGGGGCTTCTTCCACCCGGACCAATGGACCTTCGGCCAGTCCCTGCACCGCAGCATGATCGAAGGGCGCCTGCAGCGCATCGCCGGCATCCGCCACCTGGTCAGCCTGAGCATGAAGCGCTTCTCCGCACCGTTGCCCGGCCTTCCCGGAGCACCGGTGCTGGAGATCGGCTTCGACGAGACCCTGTTGCTGGCCAATGAGCCGGACCACCTTGAACGCGGGCTGATCCGCTTCGAGATCCAGGGAGGGAGGCGCTGATGCCCTGCAATCCGCTGATCACCAACCCCTTCGTCTTCCCCCGGCGTGCCGACAACCGGCCGGGCCTGCCGCGCATCGCCTATCGCATCGGACGTTACGCCGACTTCCTGGAAGCCATGAGCCGCGCCCTGGATGCCGCGCCGGAACTGGCCGCCTGGACCCACCGCGAGGCCGACGACCCTGGTATCGCCCTGCTCCAGGGTGCGGCCATCCTCGGCGACATCCTCAGCTTCTATCAGGAGCACTACGCCAACGAGGCCTACCTGCGCACCGCCGCCTGGCGCGAGAGCGTCGCCGAGCTGGTCCGCCTCACCGGCTATCGCCTGGCCCCTGGTATCGGTGGACGCGCCACCCTGGCTTTCGAGGTGCGTGGCGATGCCCCGCTGGCCCTGCGCGCGGGCTTCCCGGTCAAGGCCGACCTGCAAGGCCTGTCCACACCCGCCGACTTCCAGACCGACGCCGAACTGCTCGCCTGGCCACACTTAGGCCGCTTCAACCTGTACCGGCCACGGGCGTACAGCGCAACGCTCGCCGCTGGCGCCACTCGCTTCGAGCTGCACAGCGTCGGCAATGCCAGCGACAGCGCCAGCCTCGCCGCCTTCGAACTGAAGCCCGGCGACCAGCTGCTGCTGATGCCACCCGAACCAGGCTGGACCGCCAGCGGCAGCACCCTGACGCCCCAGCAGGCGCCGCAACAGGTCAAGGTGAAAAGCATCACCCGCCTGCTCGGCCGCGTGATCGTGGAAACCGATGCGCCGCTGCAGCAGAGCTGGAACCAGCCGGTGGCGGCCTTCCGGGTCAGCCGCAGCTTCCGCCACTTCGGCCATAACGCCCCGGCCAAGACCATCACCAGCCGCAAGAGCGGCAGCGAGATCGTGGGCGCCCTCGAATCCGATACCGGCTTCCAGCGCCACCTCTATCCCCACGACTGCACCAACACCAGCGCCTCTATCGCCTTGCCGGCCGACCTGCTGCCGCTGGATGCCGAAGTCACCGACCTGCGCCCCGGCATGCGCGTCGTGGTGCAGGTGCGCGTGGCAAAGAGCGGTGTCCCGAATCCAGCTCCCCTGGCGGTGGTGCGCAAGATCGTCGCGCTGCGTACGGCCACCTTCGGCTTCGGCAACCTCAACGGTGCCAGCAGCCTGCTGACACTGGACCAGCCACTGATCCGCCACGCCATGAGCGGCTCGCCGTGGAGCGATGTGCGCGACTTCCTGATCCGCGAAGTCACCAGCCCGGCACTCAGCCTCAAACCGGTTTCCACGCCGTCCTCCAGCGCCTTTGCCACTGGCACCGGCGCCCTGTTCTTCCATGGCAGCGCCGCCCAGGCACGGGCCCTGGCCGGGCGCCGGCTGTACTTCGCCCACCCCGACGGGCGCAGCGTCGAGCTGACCTGCACCAGCAGCCCCGTCAGCTTCCCCACGCCGACGCCCGATGTGGCCCGCCCCTGGCTGCTGAACTTCGACCGCCCGCCAGCGCCCTTCACCCGCGCCGACTTCGACGAGGCCGAGCCCCAGGTGACGGTCTACGGCAACCTGGTGGATGCCTCCCAGGGCAAGGCCGAGCACGAGGCGGTGCTCGGCAATGGCGACCATCGCCAGCAGTGGCAGACCTTCCCGCTACCCAAGGCGCCGCTCACGTACGTCCTCTCCGCCGGGGCCGTGCCACCACAAGCCCCTGAGCTGGAAATCTGGGTCGA
The DNA here is from genome assembly GCF_029871195.1 of Pseudomonas sp. BN415. Lineage (NCBI taxonomy): Bacteria > Pseudomonadati > Pseudomonadota > Gammaproteobacteria > Pseudomonadales > Pseudomonadaceae > Pseudomonas > Pseudomonas sp. BN415. Next base: position 24,399 of record NZ_SSOK01000018.1, on the reverse strand, counting down.
GGGCCGCCTGTGGAACCGCGTCGACAGCTTCTACGGCCACGGCCCCGAGGAGCCGCTCTACATCGTTCGCGAGGACGCCGAGGGCCGCAGCTTCGTGCAGTTCGGCGATGGCGAGAGCGGCGCCCGACTGCCGTCCGGCCTGAAGAATGTCGTGGCGCGCTATCGCAGCGGCGTCGGCGCGCGCGGGCCGATCAAACCGGGCGCCACCCCAACGGCTGGCGAACGCCCAGCGGGCTTCGACAAGGTGTCCCTGGCCGGCATCGTTTCCGGTGGCGCCGATCCGGAGGCCGCTGACCGGGCCCGCGAGGCGGCACCGGGCAAGGTGCAGAGCCTGGGCCGGCTGGTCAGCATCCGCGATTACGAAAGCGAGACCCTGTCCGTGCCCGGTGTGGTCCGCGCGGCAGCCGCCTGGGACCTGCACGAGGGCGTGCCGGCAGTGATCCTGCGGGTATTGCTGGCCGCCGGGCGCGAGGCCGAGTTCGCCGCGGTCCAGGCCACCCTGGCTCACGCGCAACGCTGCCGGGGAGCGGACCGCCACCCGCTGATGGTCCAACAGGCACGCCTGCGCCATGTCTTCCTCGACCTCAGCTATGCCCGCAGCCCGCAGTATCGTCAGGAGGACGTGGAAAGCGCCCTGCGCGCCGCCCTGGGCCTTACCGGTGTCGTCGCCCACGAGCGCAACGGGCTGTTCGGTCTCCAAGCGCGACGCCTCGGCGAGCCCGAGTACGCCAGCCGCATCGAAGGCCGTGGGCAGAATGTGCCCGGTGTGCTCTGGTGCCGGGTCAGCGCCTTTGGCCTGTTCGCCGCCGGCAAGGACGGCAGTGCCCCGTTGCCCAACGCGCCAAGGCCCCTGGCCCAGGTCCTGGCGTGCAGCCCCTTCGAGCTGCTGCAACTGGCGCCAACGCACCTGACCCTGACCCCGATTGCCGAACCCGCCGCGGGGGAATGCCCATGAACCGAGTTCCCCTGTTCGAGCGCTTGCCTGAGATCTATCGCACCCGCGACGCCGAGGTCATACCGCCAAACCAGCTGCGCGCTTACCTCGGCGCCATCGAAGGCCCGTTCGACGCGCTGCACCAGAACATCGCCCAGCTCTATGAAGACCTGTTCATCGATACCTGCGACGACTGGGTCATCGCCTACCTGGCCGACCTGTTGGGCACCACCCACCTCAAGGGTGACCCGCGCACCCTGCGCGCCGACGTAGCCGACACCATCGCCCTGCGTCGGCGCAAGGGCACCCTGGGCGCCATCGAGCGACTCGCGGTCAACCTCACCGGCTGGGCCTGCCGTGGCGTCGAGCTGCGCGAGAACCTCGGCTGGACCCAGCACCTCAACCACCAACGCCCCGACGCCGGCGGCCAGCCTCCCTATGCCAGCGCGGCACTCACCCGCATCGCGGTGCCCCGTGGCGGCACCGCGCCGCTTCGTGAACCGGCCACCTTGGCACTGCTCGGTACGCCGTTCGACCCCTTCGCCTACACCGCCGACCTGAAGCCCGCTGTGGACGACCAGCGCGCTATCAACTTGCCCAACCTGGCGATCTTCCTCTGGCGCCTGGCCGCCTACCGGCTGCCCCGTGTCCGCCCTCTGGCCAAGGGGCGCATCGACCTGGGAGTGCAGCCGGCCGGGCTGGCGCGCTTTATCCTGCGTTTCGACCTGCACCCGCTGGATATCCCGGTACGCCTGTTCAACACCAGCCGCCCCGGATTCCTCCGGGCGGCCACCTCTGGCGGTGTAGTTGCGCCGCTGACCGAAGCCGATGCCGTGCCCGGCCCGATGCTCGACGCACGCCTGGCAAGCCAGGCCGACGCCTATGTGCGGATGGACTTCTACGACCCGGGAACGATGCCACCCAGCGGTTTCGACCTCGGCGACGTCGGCCTGCACCTGTTCCTGCCCCAGGACCTGGCGCCGCTGCTGGTGCCCCCTGCGCCGCAGAGCGAATGGCGCTGGCAGTTCCGGGGCGACAATCTCTGTGCCTGGGAGGAGGGCCTGCGCCGGCCCACCGCCGTTGGCGAGATCATCATCGACCCGGACATCGGCCGCGTGCTGGTAGGGCTGGAAAACGCCGAGCAAGCCGACCGACTGCTGGCCAGCGAGAACGGTGAAGCGGTTTCACGCCTGCAGGCCAGCTTCACCTACGGCGCTACCGGTCCGGTGGGCGCGCATCCACTGGCGCGGCATGTACCCGCCACACCCGCCGACGCGGAGGTCCGTCACGTCGGCGAGGTCCCCGGCGGCACCAGCCTGCAACAGGCACTGGAAGGGCTGGAGACTGCCACCGGCCCGGTGATCGTGGAAATCCATGACAGCCTGTTACACCGGTTGGACCTCACCGCGCTGACCGGCACGGCTGTCGACGGCACCCATTCACTGCGCCTGGCGCACTCGCTGACCCTCCGCGCGGCAGGCGACCACCGTCCCATCCTGCTCCTGGCCCAGCCACTGTCCCTGCGGGCGCTGGACGCCGCCGCCGCGACACCTTTCTCGCCCCAGGTGCGCCTCGAAGGGCTGTACCTGGCTCCGGACGCGGCGGCGCCCTTCCCTGCTGGCCTGGCGCTGATCGACCGTGTCGCGGTAGCTCGCCTGGAACTGGTCGGCTGCACCCTCGCGCCCGGCGGCCACAGCCTGCGCAACGGCCAGCGCGCGCCCATGCAACCGGCACTGCACCTGGTGAACGGCTACGGTTTCGGGGCCGCCGACCGCGATGCTTTTACCCCCACGCCGGACATACTGATCCAGCGCTCGATCACCGGTGCCATCGCCATCGACTCGCGCTACCGGCTGGATATCCAGGACAGCGTGGTGGACGCCGGCCTCGGCTTCGACGACGCCGCCAGCGGCCAGTACGCCATCGCCGCTGCCAGCGACCCGACCAACGCCTGGGGCGCAGCGCTCGACTTCCAGGGGCTGACCTGCTTCGGCCCGGTGCGGGTCGCCGCGGTCGGTGGCCTGGGCGGCATCTTCAGCCAGCGCTTCGAAGTGCTGGACAACCAGCATGGCTGTATCAAGTGGAGCGCCTTCAGTGGCGACCTCGACCGCCTGCCGGCCAACCATTTCTGCGTACACGCGCCGGATGCGCGGGTGTACTTCACCTCGGAACGCTTCAACGACCCGGGTTATGCACAGCTCCAGCGGGAAACCGATCGGCGCGTGCGTGAACTCGGGCCGGACGACGATGCGATGGGTGCCTTCGGCTTCCTGCTGGAGGCACACAAATGGACCAACCTGCACGTGCGGCTGCGTGAATTCATGCCGGTAGGCGTGAGGCCGCTGGTTGTACCCGTCACCTGACGAAGGGGGAGCCATGCAAGGCGATTTCTCGATACTGAACTTCGACCCCCACCAGCACGAACAAGGGGTCAACCCGCCCGCCCAGGGCGTGCTGCGCAACCTCAGCGGCGTGCTGCACCAGCAGGGTCGCGTAACCCTGGATGCCGACCTCACCGAAGGCGAGCTGCTGGAACTGGCCTGGAACGGCCAGGCCGGCCGCGACATCCTCGGTGCCGGCGTCTGCGCGGTGCCGGCCAGCGAACCCGAGGGCTTCCGCGTCGAAGCAGCGGTAGTCGTGGACGGCGCGGTGCATCTGCGCCTGCGCCCGGGCCGCGCCTGGGTGGACGGCATCCTCACGCGCCTGCCGGGCCTTGCCCCGGACCCGCTGGCGCCGGTCACGCGCCTGGCCACCTACTTCGGCCCGCCCCTGGCCACGCCTGTACCCACCATCGACCAGGTCGGAGACGGCATTCGCGATGCGGTGATCCTCGAAGTCTCGGAAGAGGCCCTGCACGGTTTCCAGTACCCGCAGCGGCTGATCGAACCGGCACTCGGCGGCCCGGACACCACTGAGCGCGCCTACGTCAATTTCCGCCTGCGTCTGCTGCGCCTGGCGGCCGGCGAGGACTGCAGCAGCCTCCTCGCGCGACTGCGCGACGACCCCGCCAGCAAGGGTCGGCTCAACGTCACCCTGGCGCCGGTGCTGAACCTGGTGGGTGAATGCCCGGTCGTAGGCGGTGGCGGCTACACCGGTTTCGAGCACTGCCTTTACCGCATCGAGATCGCCGACGCGCCGGAAGGTGCGCCGGTGCGCTTCAAGTGGAGCCAGTGGAACGGCGGCCTCGTCGGCCGTGGACGCTTCGACGCCAGCAGCGACCCGGACCGGGTGATCATCGACGCCGGCCGCACGGCCATCGTCAATTCCGGCCTGACCGAGTTCTATCTGGAGGCCCTGCAATACGACGAGCTGCTGGGCACCTGGGCGGTGGTCTACGGCAGCATGGCGCGCCTGAATACCGACCACGACCTGGAGCTAGAAGCCCCGGCCAGCTTCGGCAGCCTGCCGGGCACCACCGCCCCAGTGTTCTTCCGCCTGTGGAACGGCCTGGGGGAAATCCAGGACTACCCCGAGATCGCCGCCCCGAGGGAACTGCGCGATGGCATTCGCCTGGCCTTCGGCGCAACCGGCCACTACCGGCCGGGTGACTACTGGACCTTCAGCGTGCGCGCTGGCGAGATTGGCAATCCGCCGGTGCTGCTCGACCACGCACCTCCCGTGGGCATCGTCTACCACCGCGTGCCCCTGGCGGAGATCAACTGGACCGGCCGGCGCAACACCGAAATCTCCGGCAGCATCGAAGACTGTCGCAAGCGCTTCCGCCCGCTGACCAACCAGAAGGTCTGCTGCACCTTCCTGGTGGGTGACGGCCTGAGCAGTTTCGGCGACTTCAACGCCCTCGAAGAGGCTGCCGCTCACCTGCCGGCAACCGGTGGTGAACTCTGCCTGCTGCCTGGCGTGCACCGCACCAACCTGCGACTGGAAGGCCAGCGGAATGTGAAGATCCATGGCTGCCGCTGGCGCACCCTGGTGCTGCCGCGCCTGGAAACCCGCAGCCAGCCGCTGCTGCACTTCGTCGACTGCGCGGGGATCGAAGTCTGCGACCTCGACCTGGTGAGCTACGACGGCATCGCCGTGCGCATCGACGGCAGCCGCGAAGATGGCTGCCGGGACCTGAACATCCACGACAACCGCATGATCGCGCGCACCAACGCCATTCGCGCCAGCCTGGCCATCGGCCTGAAGATCGCCGGGAACCGCCTGCACCTGCTGGATACCGTCGACGGCCGCGCCACCCTGTCGATCGCCGCCGATGACGTACTGGTCGAGCGCAATACCCTGGTGCTGCTGCCCTTCATCGACACCACACCGGATGAGCCGGACGAACCGGACGACGACCCCGACCGCGACCCCGCCGACCCTTGCGCCCGGCCGGAAATCCTTTACCTGCACCCGCAACGGGTGCTGCGCTACGCCTTCGCCGCGTGGGCCGTGCTGGTGGTGCAGTTGCTACCGCAGCAACCTTACCGCGCCATCGGCGGTATCCATGTGCGCGCCGGTTCCGAACGCGTGCGCCTGCTGGAAAACACCGTGGTCGGCGGCGCCGGCAACGGCGTCACCCTGGGTGGCGACCTGGACCCGGTGGACGCACCACCGGCGCCGGAGCCGCCCGCGATCCTCGCCACGGGCACAGCGGCGAGCGCGACGGCAACCGTCAATGTCACCGCCAACGGGCAGTTCCTTGCCCTGGTACAAGACGAAAAAGGCAAACCACTGTCCGGCGTCGACCTCTACCTCGAAGACGCCACGGTCGCCACCGACCGCAGCGACGCGCAGGGCATGGCCAGCGTCAAGGCCGCTCCGGGCAGCTACCGCCTAGACGTATCACCGCAGTACCAGGTGCAGCGCATCGCCGAGGCGCGGGACGAAGGCGTGCTGGTCAACGTCGTGACGCTGGCGGCACGCGCCGCCGAGCAGATGCGCGGTTTCCTTCATGAAATCACCATCGAGGCCAACGACATTTCGATGATGGGCCTGTCGGGGATCGGCTTCGTCCCACGCAACGGCGCCGACCTCAAGGGTCCATCCCGCGCGATCCCCAGCAACGACCCGAAGGCCGCCCTGCTGGCCTACCTCGACGCCGCGCTGCTGAACCTGGCGCTGACACCGCTACTGCGGGCCACCGATCCAGTACGCGACCTGGTGATCCTCAACAACCGCCTGCACCACAACCTGCGCAACCCCTTCTCCGAGGCGCTGCTGGCCGAGGCGCAGTTCATCGGCCGTGGCGGTATCTCCCTGGCGCTGGTCGAAGCGGCCCGGATCAGCGGCAACCACATCCACGAGAACGGTCCCCGCGCCGTCGACCCGGCGTGCGGCGTGTTCGTCGGCTACGGCGACAACCTGGAGATCACCGACAACGTGCTCGCCGCCAACGGTGCAGCTACCACCGGCTTCGAAGAGAATCGCAACGCGGGAATCCGTGGCGGCGTGTACGTGCGCTTTGCCGGGGCGCTGACCGCGCACCTGTCGCAATCCAGCGGCCGTCACGCCGCGCTGCGGGTACACGACAACCGTGTCGACCAACCCGCCGGACGTGCGCTGACTGCCTTCACCTTCGGCCCGGTGTCGGTGGCCAACAACCACCTCAACAGCGAGCACAGTGGACTGTTCGGCTTCCTCGACACGGCCGTGGGCGGTGTGCTGATCATCAACCTCGGTGGTATCCATCGTGTGCTGGCGCGGGTGTTCAGCGCTTACCTGGCCTTCGAACCCGGGCAGACTGCCAAGGGCCGCTTCGCCGCCGTCGCCGAACGCGCGTTGCCAGGCGGCGAGACGTTGTTCGACGACAACTATATGCGCCTCGGCCTCGACAACCGCTCGATCACCTCGCACGTGCTGCTGACCCTGGACGACCTGGGCTACGCCGCGAATACCTCGGCCGTTTACCGTGGCGACCCGTTTTTCGCCAACGCGGTGCTGATGGGTGACAGCGTACGTGTCACCGCTTCCCGCCTTCGCGAGGACGTGACCCGGACGCTCTCGCTGTTGAGTACGGGCATGCGCATGAACATGACGGCCCTGAACCAGGCGGACCATTGCATCGTTGCCCAGCCCAGCGCCGGGACCGCCCCGCTGCCGACGGTGGACCAGCCCAACCAGGTGCTGGATGCCGACCTGTGCAGCCGGCTGTTCGCCAACCGCGCGGCCGTTGGCCAGTTCCTCGTCACCGTGCTGGCCGCCAACGCCAACCAACTCGGCGGCACGCTCTCGTCCAGCGCATTCAGTTCGGCGGAACTGGGTAGCCTGACGCAACAGACCACCGCCCGTGCCATTGCCCAGGTCAACTCGACCCAGGTGGCCACCAGCAAGGCCTATCAGGCCGAAGCACTGCGCATGACGCGCAAGCACGGCGCCGACTTCCCGGCCAGCGCCGCCCTCAACGCCCGCAGCCAGGCCAGCGCGGAAACCAGCGGTCTGCTGGCCACCAGCTCGGAAACCCTGGCGATCCGGGTACCGGACAAGCCCGAGGGTGGTTCGGCCTTCAGCGGCCGCCTCATCAACGACCGCGGCCAGGGTCAGGTCGACTACAAAGTGGCGCTGCTGCGCGGCAACGGCAGCCACGTCGAGACGCTGGGCCAGACCGATGCCAATGGCGCATTCGCCGCGAGCTTCGACAAGGCGCAGACCGCGCGCCTGGCCAAGGAAGGAGAGCTCTTCGCACAGGTCACCAACCTGGCCGGCAAGGAAGTGCTGCGCGACAAGACCCCGCTGCGCTTCGCCAGCGACGCCACCCTGCAAGCCACCCTGGTGGTGCCGGTGCGCGTGGTGCCCAAGTCGGTGGCGGTTAACGCCACGCTGATCCATGGAACCCCCGTAGAGCCCACACCCACGGCACCCACACCGCAACCGACCGATCCGATGCCAGGGCCGGCGGTGCGTACCTCACTCGACAAGCTGCAACTGGACGAAGCCACGCTCAAGCAACTGGCCAAGGGCAAGATCCAGGATGTCGAGAGCATCCTGGAAACCGACCCCGCCCGGCTGGCAAGCACCGTGGGCGGTGAAGACAAGGCGAAGCGACTGATCGAGATGGCCAGGCGGCTACTCGGCCAGACGCCGCCCCCCAGCCCGACCCGGAAGGTCGCCGCGACCGTGAAGAAGGCGGCGCCCAAGAAGAAGGGGTGATCATTCATGAGCCACGGGCGACAAAGCATGGAAGCGTCCGGTGAACGTCGGCGTCGGGCGGATCAGCCAACCCGTGCGAGCGAGTTTCTGCACGGCGCCGCTGGCCGGCCCGCGCAGGATACGCCGGCCGGCCGACCCTGTGCCTGCGGCGGGGTCTGCCCCCGCTGCGGTGGCAGGGGGAAGCTCGCCATCAGTGAGCCGGGAGACCGTCACGAGCAGGAAGCGGACCGAGTCGCGGCCGAGGTGATGGCGCACCCGCCGTCAAGCGGCGTTGGCACGACGCCGGTGCAGATCCAGCGCCATGGCGGGAGTCGCGCAAGCGAGCCGCAAACGGCCCCGGAAAGCGTGGAACGGACCCTCGCCAGCCCCGGCCAGGCACTGGAACCAGGTGTACAGGCGAACATGGAGCAACGCTTCGGGCACCCCTTCGCCGATGTCCGGGTACACCGGGGAGGCGAGGCGGAGCACTCCGCCCGGGAAGTCGCTGCCGATGCCTATGCGGTGGGCCGCGATATCGTCTTCGGCGCCGGCCAGTACGCCCCCGACACCCTGGCCGGACAGCAGTTGATCGCCCACGAACTGACCCACGTCGTGCAGCACCGCGGCGCGCCTGCGACAGGCGCTGCGCGCAGCCTTTCGCGTTACCGCAGCAAGGGGCCAGACACCATCGCCTTCGATGCCGCCAATGAAACCCTTACCGACCCGAAGAAACAGCCGTGGGTCGAGACCATCAACATTCACTTCGACAAGGCGGTGGTCGATAGCGGGCACAAGGCCGATGCCAAGGCAGCTGGGCAACCGGAACCGCGCATGCCCACCGGCAGCCTGGTAGCCAAGTACAGCAGCAAGTCGAGCAAGGTCCTTGCCGATGTGAAACTGCCCATCGCCGGCGGCTCCACCATGCTCGGCATTGGCCTGACCGATCGCGTCAAGAGCGCCAAGGTCAAGCGCTTGGAAGGCCTGGGCTACACCGACTCGGAGAACGTCCGTCTCGGTAACCTCACCGACCCGGTCGCGAAGACCGGCAAGGGCGCCCGCTATTCGAAGAGCGGCGCCGGCACCATGAACTACGCGATTTTCTTCAAGGGCATCCAGGCGATCCACGAGGGGCTGCTCAACACCGGTTCCCACGCCTGCGTGCATGTCGGCAACGGCACTTCGATGCGCGACCTCAACTACCACACGCGGGTCGGCGTCACCACGGTGACGGTGAGCTACGACAGTTCCGTGCTTTCCGACCTGTGCTGCCACCGCAAGAAGACCGGCAACACCAACTGGGACACCAATCCCTGCGAATCGACCAAGTGCCCCTGAGCGAGGCACCGACCCATCGCCTATCCGCGAAGGAGGGCAAGCGACATGTTCAGTACCTTGCAGGAAGAGGCCGCCCGGCGTGCCGGGCGCAAGGGCGCCCCGCCCCCCCAGGCAAACCTCGTCCCACCCACCGCACGCTCACGCCGGTTCGCGCGCTCGACGTGCGCCTGTGGTGGCAGTTGCCCGACATGCAGTGAGGAGAAACGCCCCAGCGGCCCACGCCAGGCCCGCGACGGCGACCTGGCCCCGGTCGCCGACCCGGCCGAAGCCCTGGCCGAACCGGCGGCTACGCCTGCATTCCGTGACTGCAGCGAGCGCATCACCGGCATCACCGACGCCAACGAACGCTTGGAAACTGCCCGCCAGCGCGCCCGTGAATTCGTCGGAGCCGCGCGCCGCGCACTGGGTGCCGCCCCGGCCGCTGGCACCACTTACGAGACCGCCCTCGGCCGCCACTTCATCGCCCCCAGTGCCGCCCAGCGCGCCACCATCGAAGACAACTACCGGCAGATTCTCGGCACCCTGGTGGTGTCCAACTACATCTGCAACAGCCAAAACATCTGCGAAGGCGAACAGGCCTTCTGGATCGAAGCCGACGACCTGGTCCATGTGTGCCGACCGTTCTGGGAGCTGTCGCCGACCTGCCGCGCCATCATCCTCATCCACGAAGGCGCCCACGATGTCGGCATCGGCGTGGCCGGAGCGCACCCGCCAAACCGCGGCAGCGCGCAGTACCCCACGGGCAACACGGCCGCCCCGGCCGGCCAGACCACCGCGGGCCGCATGGATAATCCGGATGCCTACGCCTTCTTTGCCGCGCACATCTGGCGCGATACCGACACCGGCAGGTCCTGCTTCTAGGCGGTCGCCGTGATGAAGAGCCCAGCCAGCCTTCTCCAGGCCAGGTCACGCCAACCGGGCGCAGGCAGCCACGCTCCGGCGCCGGTGGTGTCCAGGTCCCCCCTCGCGTCGGGACCGTCCTCCTGCGCCTGCGGGGGTGGTTGTCCGCGCTGCCAGCCCAAGTCCCGCCTCAAGGTCGGCGCACGCGAAGATGCCGCCGAGCGCGAGGCCGACGCCATGGCCGACCAGGTGATGGGGACGCCCCGCGGCACGGTCAGCGCCGGCCCGCAGGGCGACGACCGCCCCAGGGTGCGCCTGCAGCCATCGGCCTTGGGCGGGGGGGCCGAGCGCCCGGCCCCGGCCAGCGTGGATGCGGTGCTGAACGCATCCGGGCAACCGCTCGACAGCACCACTCGCGCCTACTTCGAGCCGCGCTTCGGGCACGACTTCTCCAGCGTCCGCGTGCATACCGACACGGCCGCTCAACGTTCGGCGCGAGAGGTCAATGCCCATGCCTATACGGTCGGCCAGGACATTGTTTTCGATGCCGGACAATTCGCACCGGCATCGCGCGAAGGCCAACACCTGCTGGCCCATGAGCTGACCCATGTGGTGCAACAGCGCGGTACCGATGCCGCGGTCCTGCGTCGCGATCCCGGCGACGAGGAACTCACGCCCGAGATCGTCGGCCAGGAGCCCGGCCTGCTGCTTTGCTTCGCCCTGTGCGAACTCGGCGTCCCGCCGGCCATCTGGCGGGACATCACCGAGATGTTCCTCGGCGCTGTCTGGGAGGAATACCGGGAAAGCTATGGCCGGGCGCGGGGGAACGCACGATTCCGTACCTTCCAGAGTGCTTTCCGGAGCTACTCCGTCCTGAACTCGGTCAAGACTATCCTCGGTTTCGTCGTCCATGGACGGGTTGGTTTCATCCCGATCCGCACGGCGTCGGGTCGTGCGGCACAACAGGCACTATTGCGTTTCCTGATTGCCCGTGGCGCCACCGAGGCGGGCGTAATCGCAGCCGAACAACTGGTGCGCCGCATCGCCATTGCCATCGAAGTGGCCATCGCCGCGGGTTGTGGCGCCTACTGCTCGGTCCGCAGCTACGCCTTGTTGATGCGCGACCTGGCCGACCAGATGGCGGCAGGGTTGGTAGCCGTGGCTGAAGGCATGGAGAGCCTTGGCGGCATCGTCAGCGGGCTGGCCACGGCAATACTGGTGCGCCCGGTCCTCTACGCCGAAACCCTGCTGGAAGTGTCCAACTGGAACCTCAGCCACATGCCCACCGGAGCACGCGCCGACACCATCGCCCTCGGCCTGTACTTCAGCAGCGTGATCGAGGGCGAGGATTTCGACACCCTGATCGCCTCCCACGCCCGCCCCATCAGCAGCTACCCCACCGCCGCCAGCCTGGTGCGCGAAGTGATTGCCGAGATCAACCGCGACCGCGCCATCACCGAAGAACCCCCGCTCGACACTGAGTCCCTGGTCAACGGCAACCCCGCCGCTTTCTTCAGCCTGCTGGCGGAACAGGGTTACCTCGACTTCGAAGAAGACCCCGAGCATCTGGTCGACGCAATACTCGAAGGGTCCTCTCCCTAGCGTTTCGCTGGGGAGCGAGTTCTTTCACCAATGGCATCATCGCAGCCCCTGCCCGACTCGAAGGGCAGACCTTCGGCCTGCTTGGCGATTGAAATCACCCCTACAGGTTTCCTGGTCCTGAATCAGCACGTCACCTGCTCATTCGCCCGGGTCATCTCCTCCACCAGGAAATCGATGAAGGCCCGTGTCTTCTGCGGCAGGCGGCGCGCCGAGGGGTAGACGGCGTTGATGCTGATGGGCGGCGCCTGCCATTCGCAGAGCACCGCCACCAGTCGCCCGGCCGCCAGGGCTTCGTCGACGATGAAACTCGGCAGCAGGGCAATGCCCATACCGGCCTCCGCGACCTGGGCGAGGAAGTCGCCGTTGTTGGCCTGGAGTGGACCGTTCAGTTGCACGCGGCGGGTTTCCTCGCCGTTGCTGAGCGCCAGACTGACACCGCTCTGCAGGTAGCCGTACCCCAGGAAAGCATGGCTGGCGAGTTCCTCCGGGGACTGCGGCACGCCGGCCCGTTCCAGGTAGGCCGGTGAAGCCACCAGGTAACGCGGTGCTGGCGCAATGGTGCGGGCGACCATGGAGGAGTCCGCCAGGCTGGCGATGCGGATGGTCACATCGAAGCCGCCGCGCACCGGGTCTACCTGCTGGTCGCTGAGCACCAGTTGCAGTTCGATCTGCGGATGCCGCTCATGGAAGAGTGGGATCAGCGGTCCCAGCTTGCGCAGCCCGAAGGACATGGGCGCATTCACCCGCAACACCCCTCGCAACTCCCCCACCCCATCGCGCGCACGTTGCTCGGCCTCGTCCAGGGCTGCCAGCAGGTCCCGCGCCGACTCGAAGTATTCCGCCCCCGCCTCCGTCAGATGCAGGCTGCGCGTCGTGCGCACGAGCAACTGCACACCGATCGCTTCCTCCAGCGCCTGCACCTGCTTGCTCACAGTGGAGCGCGGCACGTCCAACGCCCGCGCCGCCGCCGCGAATCCGTTGCTGCGCACGGTTTCGATAAAGGCGCGCATGCACTCGACCCTGTCCATCAATGTCTCCAAAAAAGAATCAATGAAGTTCAATTATGCCTAATTGTCTCTCTTAATGGGCGAGATCAGAATTCATCCCACGTCGGAACCAAACAGCCTCACGAACGAGGCACCGGCCAGGAAGCAATCAGACAACCCACGCTCCAGGAGAAATGCCATGTCCATCCGCGAACTGCTGAACCCGACCAATTCCGCACTGATCCTGATCGACCACCAGCCGCAAATGGCCTTTGGCGTGCAGTCCATCGACCGCCAGCAACTGAAGAACAACACCGTGGCCCTGGCCAAGAGCGCCAAGATCTTCAACGTGCCGACCATCCTCACCACCGTCGAGACCGAAAGCTTCAGCGGCTACCTCTGGCCGGAAATTCTGGGCGTGTTCCCGGGCCAGCAGCCCATCGAGCGCACCTCGATGAACTCCTGGGAAGACGACAAGTTCGTCGCCGCCGTCAAAGCCACCGGCCGCAAGAAACTGATCATGGCCGCGCTCTGGACCGAAGTCTGCCTGACCTTCCCCGCCCTGGAAGCCATCGAAGCCGGCTACGAGGTCTACATTGTCACCGACGCTTCCGGCGGTACCTCCAAGGAAGCCCATGACATGTCAGTGCAACGCATGATCCAGGCCGGCGCCATTCCGGTGACCTGGCAGCAGGTCCTGCTCGAGTACCAGCGCGACTGGTCGAAGAAGGAAACCTACGACGCCGTGATCGGCCTGGTGCAGGAGCACAGCGGCGCCTACGGCATGGGCGTGGACTACGCCTACACCCTGGTCCACAAGGCGCCCCAGCGCCAAGTGAACTAAACCCCTACAGGCCGGAGGCGCCCAGCGCCTCCGGCCTTCTTTCGCGCCTTGCACGGAGCACCTCACCATGACCACCGACGACATCGTCACCCTGCTGATTCGCCATCGGGTCAAGGAAGGCCGGGAACAGGAATACGAAGGCTGGCTGCGCCGCATCATCGGCATCGCCAAGGGCTACCCCGGCCACCTCGGTATCGACGTGGTTCGGGATCGCAAAGACGGCCTGCACCTGTTTACCTGCGTCCTGCGCTTCGCCAGTACCGCTCAACTCCAGGCCTGGCTGGATTCCACCGACCGTAGCAGCCTGATCGAGGAGGTCAGCCACCTGCTGGCCGATGGCGACCAGGTGGAGATCAACCCCGAGCGCGAATTCTGGTTCACCCCGGCCCCTGTCACCGTGCCGCAACCGCCACGCTGGAAGCAGGCCTGCGTGACCTTCCTGGTGATCCTGCCGCTGGCCCTGCTGGTGCCGCTGCTCTGGCAGCCGCTGTTTAGGCTGCAGCCCTGGCTCGCCGGGTACGTGGCGAGCAACGTGGTGATCACGGCCAGCATCGTGCTGCTGGTGGTCTATCTCTTCATGCCTCCGGTGACGCGTTTCTTCGCTGGCTGGTTGAACCAACGCTGACATCGGGAGGGTTGCATGGGCGAAGGCCCTCCCGACTACAGCCATGAGCGCGCTGGGTAGTGTCCCGAAGGGCGGCCCCACAGGAAGAGCCGTGCATGCCCTCCACGGCGCACAACGAATGACCTGATTCGGCGCGGCTGCAACGCTGTTTTATGATGTCGCCCCGCGCACGTATCCCAAGGAGTAACTCATGCCTCACGACGGCAGCCTGCTGCAGGTCGCAGTGATTTTCCTGGTCGCAGCCGTCCTCACGGTGCCCCTGGCCAAGCGCCTGCAACTGGGGGCCGTACTGGGTTACCTCGCCGCCGGAGTGCTGATCGGCCCGTCCGCACTGGGTCTGATCAGCGACACGGAAAGTGTCGCCCGCCTCTCCGAACTGGGCGTGGTGTTGCTGCTCTTCATCATCGGCCTGGAACTCTCTCCCCGGCGCCTATGGGTCATGCGCCGCTCGGTATTCGGTATCGGGTTTGCCCAGGTGCTGCTGACCGCCCTTGCCATCGGCGCCATCGCCTGGCTGGGCTTCGCCCAATCGCTGAACACCGCCGCCGTGCTGGGCCTTGGCCTGGCGCTATCATCCACTGCCTTCGGCCTGCAGATACTCGCCGAGCGCAAGGAACTGACCAGCCCCCACGGCCGCCTGGCCTTCGCCATCCTGTTGTTCCAGGACATCGCCGCCATCCCGCTGATCGCCCTGCTTCCGGTCATCAGTGGCGCCGGCGAGCTGGAGGCCGACCGCGACACGCTGGTCCACCTGCTCCAGGTCGTAGGCAGCGTGGGGGCGGTCATCGTCGGTGGCCGTTACCTGCTGCGGCCGGTATTCCGCATCGTCGCCAAGACCAAGCTGCAGGAAGTCTCCACCGCCACCGCACTGCTGGTGGTGATCGGGACCGCCTGGCTGATGGAGCTGGTGGGCGTCTCCATGGCCCTCGGCGCCTTCATCGCCGGCCTGCTGCTGGCGGACTCGGAATACCGCCACGAACTGGAATCCCAGATCGAGCCGTTCAAGGGCCTGCTGCTGGGCCTGTTCTTCATCAGCGTGGGCATGACCGCCGACCTCAGCCTGCTGCTGAACCAGCCGCTGGTGGTGATCGGCCTGACCCTGCTGCTGGTGCTGATCAAGCTGCCGCTGCTGTTCCTGGTCGGCCGTCTTGGCGGCGGGCTGGATAACGCCCATGCACTGCGCCTGGGCATCGTCCTTGCGGCTGGCGGCGAATTCGCCTTCGTGGTGTTCAAGCTGGCCTTCGAGCAGAGCCTGCTGGATAACCATCTGCACGACCTGCTGGTGCTCGCCATCACCCTGTCCATGGCCATCACGCCGCTGCTGGTGCTGACCCTGTTCCGCCTGTTCAAGACCAGGCCAACGCCGATGACCGTACCGGAGGAATACACCCGCATCGACAACGACGCGCCGCGCGTGGTGGTCGCCGGCATGGGCCGCATGGGCCAGATCATCGCGCGGATGCTGCGCGCCCAGCGGGTGCCCTATGTGGCGCTGGACACCAATGTGGAAATGATCGAGTACGGTCGTAGCCTGGGCCGCATGCCCATCTACTACGGCGACCCCCTACGCCCGGAAATTCTCCGCGCGGCCAAGGTGGACAAGGCCGAATTCTTCATCGTCGCCACCGATGATCCAGACACCAACCTCAAGACCACCGAGCTGGTGAAACGCCTCTACCCGCACATCAAGGTCATCGCCCGCGCGCGCAACCGCCAGCACGTCCATCGCCTGCTGGACCTTGGCGCCGTGCCGGTGCGCGAAACCTTCCACTCCGCCCTGGAAATGAGTCGCCAGGCGCTGCTCGGCATGGGCCTCGACGAGGATCAGGCCAATGCCCGCATCCGCCGCTTCCAGCGCCACGATGAAGAAGTGCTGGCCGCCCAGCACCAGGTCTACGACGACGAGGCCGCAGTGATCCAGACCGCCCGCGAAGCCCGTGCCGAGCTGGAACACCTGTTCGACGCCGACCTGATCGAAGACAAAGGGGTGAAGTAACAGCCGCGCCATCGATATCCATGACGACGACAGCCTTGATGAAAAGGCACTGGCGGCGCTGATTCACGCCGCCGTGGCACTCAACACAGCCAGTTCCCAGAAAAGAAGCACGCCAGACCCGCCGGATAAGCAACGCTCCGAGACGCCTCAGTTCACCCGGCTACTCATATGCCGCCGGTACTGCCGGGCGCGGCGCAGGGTTTTCCACTGCTCCTGCAACAATGCCCGCAGGGGGGAGGCGTTCGGGTCCGGCTGGTGGCCGCGCGCCAGGCGCTGCATCTGGAGTTTCACCAGGGACATGTAGGCCAACGCAGCGAAGGCCTTGCGCTTCCAGCGGATCGGCGGCAGATCGGCACTGGCCTGGGACTGGCCCGCTTGCCAAAGCCCCGGCAGGGCCGGGTTGACCGCCAGTGCAGTAGCGATGCCAGCCATGGCCACGCCACCGGCCAGCACCTGTTCCACCACCGGCAGGCGACGGATTCCACCGGTGACCATCACCGGCACGGTCGCTATTGCGGCGATCTCCTGGGCGAACTCCAGGAAGTAGGCTTCGCGGGCCAGGGTGCGGCCATCACGGGCATCGCCCTGCATGGCCGGCGCCTCGTAGCTGCCACCGGAGAGTTCCACCAGGTCCACCGACAGCTCGCTGAGCCAGAGCACCACCTGGCGCGCATCGCTCGGCTCGAAGCCGCCGCGCTGGAAGTCCGCCGAGTTCAGCTTCACCGCCACGCAGAAGCCCGGCGACACCGCTGCGCGCACAGCCTTCACCACCTCCAGCAACAAGCGCGCACGGTTCTCGATGGAGCCGCCCCAACGGTCCTCGCGACGGTTGCTCAGGGGCGAGAGGAACTGGCTCAGCAGGTAGCCGTGGGCGGCATGCACTTGCACCCCGCTGAAGCCGGCCTGTTCGGCCAGCGCTGCGGTGCGGGCGAAACGCTGGATCAGCGCGGCAATCTCCACTTCGTCCAGGGCCTTGGGCACCGGGAACAGCTTCGACAGCCCACCCATGTCCAACGCCACGGCAGAGGGCGCCACGGTGGGCTGGCCGAGGTTGGCCTGCATCTGCCGGCCGGGGTGGTTGATCTGCATCCAGAACTGCGCCCCTCGCGCCCGGCCGATGCGCGCCCATTCGCGGAAGCGCTCCAACCGCTGTCCTTCCTCCAGCACCACGCCGCCGGGGCCGGTCATGGCGCGGGCGTCCACCATCACGTTGCCGGTCAGCAGCAGCCCGGCGCCACCCTCTGCCCAGGCGCGGTAGAGGCGCAACAGCGGGTCAGACGGGGTCTGGTCCTGATTCGCGAGGTTTTCCTCCATCGCCGCCTTGGCGATGCGGTTTGGAATGACGGCGCCATTGGGCAACTGCAGGGACTGGAAGGGCGACATTGAGGCTCTCCGGAAAGGTGGGGCGCCATGCGTCGGTTTGTGGATAACCGGGCGAGGGCGGGACTATGTCGCGGCAAAGCCTAAGGTTAAAGTCAACTTTAAAGTCAATAGGGGAGCCCATTAAATGAAGATCGGCGAACTCGCCCGGCGCAGTGGCCTGGCCACCTCGCGCATCCGCTTCTACGAAGCCAGTGGCCTGATCAGCGCGCGGCGCATGGGCAACGGCTATCGCGACTATTCCGAGCAGACGCTGCACGCGCTGGAGATCATCGCCTGTGGACAACAGGCTGGATTCAGCCTGGAGGAAATGCGCAACCTAATGCCCGACCCCGCCCAGCGCACCAGCAACCACGACCTGCTGCTGGAAAGTCTTCAGCGCAAAGTCAGCGAGATCGACGCGATGCAGCAACGCCTGGCGCAGAACCGCGCGCGGCTGCTGGAAATCATCGCCGGCATCGAAGGCAAACCCGAAGGCATGGCCTGCGAGGAAAACGCCCAGCGCATGCTGGCCGGGTGGCGGGACGGCGCGAACGGGGCTGAGCGCCCCGCACGGATAGACGATGACAACTGAGCAGATACCCTCCCCGTCATCGTTCCGAAACGGCAGCCTGGACCTCATAAAGTGGCTGGCAATGCTTCTGCTGTTGGTGCGCATCGCTACCTTGTAGCGGCGGTCGCTACGGTTGCACCTGTTCTGGGTCCGGCTCAGCAACCTTGAAGCAGAGGCAGACGCGGGTGCCTTCGTTCTCGCGACTGCTCAGACTGGCTCGCCCCCCAAAGCGCTCCATGATCTGTTTCACCATGATCAAGCCTATCCCCAGCCCACCTTGTTTGGTGGTGTAGAAGGACTTGAAAGCCATCGCTTCCTGCTGACGCGACATGCCTTGGCCGGTGTCGCTTATGTTCATGAAGAGCCACCGACCTGTAACGTCGGTCTCGATACCGACCTTGAGCTTGCCGCCCTTTTGCATCGCCTCGAGGGCATTGGCGACGACGCTGTTCAGCACCTGGGAGAGCAGCATGTGGTGGCTGACCACCATAGGCGGGGAATCATTGCTCATCTCAACCTGGATGTTCGCCTTCGCCAGTTGCGCTCCGAAATGCTCCAGGGTTTCTTTCATGATTTCGAACGGTTCAACCTTCTGCGACTCACCATGCAGGGGGCGCAGGCAGAGGAGGAGCTCGCGAACCCAGGTGGACATGCGGTCGACCTGGCTGATGATGTCGCGCACACACTTCTGCAAATCCGGGCCATCCACCTCCTGGGCCAGTTCGGCGCTGGAGCGAATGGCGGCCAGCGGGTTGCGCAGGCTGTGGGCAACAGCCGAAGACATTTCCCCAAGGCCCACATAGGTCCGGTTGGCTACCAACTGGTTCTGCTGCGAGGCCAGCAGCCGCGAGGCACGCCGCACAATCCAGAACAGGCCGAAGTAGATCAACAGGCCACCGACTGCGGTAGCCAGCCAGATCATCCTGTAGCCACGGTTCACCCGCTCGATCAGGTCCACGGGTTCCTTGTAGATCTCGACCATGGACAGAACCTTGCCCCTTCCATCGGTCAGCGGGATGTAGTTCTCGATGAAGAGGTTCTTGGGCGGCCGCAGGAACTGCTGCTCGACAGGTTTTTCCCCGACCTCAGTGAATTCGGCTGAAACTTCGGTCGCCGAACTGAAGGCCTTCTCCATTTCTTCGTCACCCTCGACTCGCTGGCCGATCAGGGCGGGATTGGTCGACCAGACGACAACGTGGTCAGGGGAGTAAATGGTGGCCAGCAAGGCGTCCGGCAAGTGGGAAAGGTGTTCGAGAAACTCGGAACGGGCGCGTTCCCGTCGGTGTCGCTCGTCCTCCGACAGTTCAGCGGCGTCCTGAAGAAGCAGCAGCTCGCCCATGTCCATGCCTGGCAGACGGTGATGCCGGACTTCGCCAGCGGCGAGGGTCTGGATGAACTGCGCGGTCAGTAGGGCGTCGCGCGCCAGGCTCTCATTGACCACGAAGCGCGTGGCGATGAGCCCGAGTCCCACGGCGACAGAGCTGATGATCACCAGGCTGATGATCGAGAACCAGCGGAGCAGGTTGAACGACTCGGTAGGCGCGATGGCATCCGTATCCCGCTCCAATATGTATTTCCCCCAGACAGTCGCCAGCTGCATGAGCGGCCCTCCCAGTGTTTTTCGATCCTGTATAGCAGCAGTGGACACAGGGCCAATTGTGGCCCCTTCAGCGCTGCGCCAGGTGGTCGAGTTCCCGGCGTGACTGGAGACCAGTCGGACGATCGGCCCCGATTACCATGCCCATTGAGTCACCGCCCATCGAGCCGGGCTGGCCGCCTCACATCCGGGGCGGCCAGTCATGGGTTTCGGTCTGGCATTCCTTGCACCAGGCGTAAAGCGCGTCATAGAGGATCAGGCCGTGCTGCAGCATCTCGTGGTCATGGGTGAAGTTGTGCGACAGGCCCAGGGAGATGGCGTACAGGCCCGCCGACTGCGGCGTAAGGCCAAGGCGCGCGGTGTCGGCGCCACGGACGATCTCCGCCAGTTGACGCAGGGCGGGGTCATCCAGTGCGTACTTCTTCAGAAAGGCATCGAAGCTGCATAGCTCGCCGTCATGGCTGAGTTCGACGCCGGGGATGTCGTAGGGGGCCGCATCCTGCTCGGTGGCCACGCGCAGCACGTCGGTGGCCGGAACATAGAGAAACTCCGGCTGCGGATCGATGAAACGCTGGATGAGCCAGGGGCAGGCGATACGGTCGATCTTCGGGCGTTCACGGGTAACCCATTTCATGGAGCACCTCCCGCCTGCGTTTACAGGCTCCGGGTGGGCCGGCCGGCGTCACACCAACCGGAAAAACCATCGATCAGGTAGCGCGCATCGAGCCCCATGGCGTCCAGGGTGGCGGCGATACCCTGGCTGATTTCGTGGCCATGGGCGCAATAGAGCACCACGGGCCTGTCCCGTGGTACCGAATCCTTCCAGGTAAACACCGACTCGGGATCGAGCCAGCGCGCCTCAGGAATGGCCGCCGCGTCAGCCGCGCGTACTGCTTCGCGGCGCACATCCAGCAAGGTGAAATTGCGTCCTGCCGCTTGCCACTCCATCAGTTCGCCACTCGTGATCCGGCCCATATCACACCTCTCAGGTACGCAACAGGTGCACCAGCAACCCAACCAGGGCACAAGCCAGCAACACCGGGATGACGCCTCGCTTGAATCGGAACAGGGCAATTGCCGCTGCCACGGCGATCAGCGCCGACGGCCAATCGAAGCGCCCGTCGAAGCCTTGTGGCCAGAGCACGTGGTAGCCGAAGAAGAGAGCCAGGTTGAGAATCACCCCCACCACCGCGGCGGTGATGCCGGTGAGCGGGGCCGTGAATTTCAGCTCGCCATGGGTGGATTCCACCAGCGGGCCGCCCGCGAGGATGAACAGGAATGACGGCAGGAACGTGAACCAGGTGACCAGGGTGGCGGCCACGGCGCCGGCCAGAAAGGCCTGGTCGGCGCCGAACATCGGGTTCACGTAGGCCCCCACGAAACCGACGAAGGCGACGACCATGATCAGCGGACCCGGCGTGGTTTCCCCCAGGGCCAGGCCGTCGATCATTTGCGTCGGGGTGAGCCAGCCGTAGTGGCCCACCGCACCTTGGTAGACATAGGGCAACACCGCATAGGCGCCACCGAAGGTAAGCAGCGCCGCCTTGGTGAAGAACCAGCCCATCTGGGTGAGCGTGCCGTGCCAGCCGAAGGCAGCCATCAGCAGGCCCATGGGCAGCAGCCAGAGCACGCCGCCGATGACCGCCAGTGCCAGCAAGCGAGGCCAGCGAAAGCGCGCATGCTCGGGCGTGGGCGTGTCGTCATCGATCAGCGCCGGCCCATAGGTGGCTTTTGTCGCAGCATGGCCACCGCCCAGCGCGAACTTGTCCGGGAAGAGGCGTCCACCCACGTAGCCGATCAGTGCCGCGCCTAGCACGATCAGGGGAAACGGGACATTCAGGGCGAAGATGGCGATGAAGGAGGCCGCGGCGATACCCCACAACCAATTGTTCTTCAAGGCGCGCGAGCCAATGCGGTGGGCGGCCTGGACCACGATGGCGGTGACTGCCGGCTTGATGCCGTAGAACAGCCCGGCCACGACCGGCACCTCACCAAAGGCGATGTAGACCCAGGACAGCGCGATCAGGATGAACAGCGACGGCAATACGAAGAGCGCGCCGGCAATCACACCTCCCCAGGTCCGGTGCATCAGCCAGCCGATGTAGGTCGCGAGCTGCTGGGCCTCCGGCCCCGGCAGCAACATGCAGTAGTTCAGGGCGTGGAGAAAGCGCCGCTCGCTGATCCAGCGCCTCCGTTCCACCAGCTCCTGGTGCATGATCGCAATCTGCCCGGCGGGCCCGCCGAAGCTGATGAAACCGAGCTTGAGCCAGAACAGGAAGGCCTGGAACAGGCTTACGGGACGGGCACCGGATGGCGACTGTTCGTCGGCGCGCATGGTGGTTTCACTCATCGTTTTTCTCTTCATTGGCAAAGGCCGTCAGCAGGCCATCGAAAATGGCGCTGGCGGCGGTCAGGAGCTGATCATCATCCGAGAGGCTTTCCCGCAGGCCGGCCAGAACCCGCTCGACGCCCTGCGCTTCTAGCGGCTGAACACCGCCTACGTCCAGGTAGTGCACCAGGGCGGCGACTTTCCCCAGGGACGGTGCGTTCAGCTCGAAGCTGGCTTGCAGGGTCTCGAAGGTGACGCGGTTGCCGACGTGGCTGAAGGTGGCGCCATCGAAATCGAAACCGAGGGCATCCGCCGGGCAATCATGGGGTGAGTCCAGCCAGAGGATTCGAGCGCCGTGGTCAATGTAACGACGGATGAGCCAGGCGCTGGCCAGACGGTCGACCCACGGGCGCTTTCGCGTGGCCCAGAGGCGGCCCTGGTAGTCCTCCCGCCTGAGAACGGGAATGGGCTGGTCATGGCTACCGGGCTCATCT
Organism: Pseudomonas sp. BN415; assembly: GCF_029871195.1. NCBI lineage: Bacteria > Pseudomonadati > Pseudomonadota > Gammaproteobacteria > Pseudomonadales > Pseudomonadaceae > Pseudomonas > Pseudomonas sp. BN415. Next base: position 1,816 of record NZ_SSOK01000018.1, on the reverse strand, counting down.
GCCGACAGGGCACGGCTCAGGGCGGTTTCCAGGCCTTGCAGTGCCACATCGACATCCTGACCGGCTCGCCCCGGGAAAAAGTCGATGGCTGCAAGCTGGGTGAAGGACTTGCGCAGCTTGCGGATCTGTCTGGTAGAGGCCAGCGCGTTCTCGGCGGTCAGTTGGCCGCGACAGACCTCGATCTCGGCGCGCAGCGCCGCATAGTCCTCGGTGCGATCGAACAGTGGAATGAAGCGCTCGCCCTGGGGATCATGGATGGGCAGCAGGTAGGCGGTGCCCTGGATCGAAAGGATGTCGCGCTCGATGGCCGCAAGCGCCGTACGGCAGACGTCGCTGTCTGGTAGCAGATACACCCCGTCCCGCAGTACCGCCGCGCCACAGGCCTTCAACGCACGCCAGGCGCGCATGCGCGCAGTGGCATTGGCAGTGGGGAGGGTGAGGACGAGAGAGAGCCAATCTTTCATGTAGCGTATCTATCAAAATATGTATCAATCGCTACATTATTATTTATCCGAGCGCGGGAAAAGTCCCGCCCGTCAAAAAAGAGGCCTCGGTCACTCAGGGCGATTTCGTGTCGCTGTAAATGCCCTTGGCGGACAGGCCGCGACGGAGCTAACAGGATGGACGGGTAGCGATACCCGTCCTGCGGACTCAGGGTGCGCCGAACATCATGGTCCAGTAGATACCGTTCTCGCTGCGGGTCTGCGAGGCGTAGGCGGCACCGACCTGGGTGAACCTGGGGTTCATCAGGTTGGCGCAATGGCCGGGGCTGGCCAGCCAGCTGTCCATGGCCGCGCGGGGTGAACCCTGGCCGGCGGCGATGTTTTCGCCGACCTGTCGTCCCTTGAAGCCCGCCGCGCGGGCTCGGTCGAAGGGCGAATCGCCGTCAGGGCCGTTGTGGGAAAAGTAGTCGCGATTGGCCATGGAGCGGCTGTGCTGTTGGGCGGCCTTGCCCAGCGCGGTGCTCCAGGTCAGAGCGCGGGCGGCGCCGAAGCGCTTGCTACCGCACTGGCGCGGCTTGGCCCGCGCGGCGTTGACTTGGGCCAGCAATGCCTGCCCGGCCGAACGGGCATCCCCCAACTGGGCACTGGCCAGCGGCCGCGTGAGCACCAGGCGCCATTGGTTGCCGCTGCGACTGATGCCGATATCGGAAACCTGGCTGTCGAGCAGGTCTGCGCAGTAGTCGTCGCGAAGCATGTTGAAGGCCGCCCGCGCATCTCGGGCCCGCGACAGACTGATGCTGCGCACCTCTGCGGCCTGATACCCGGCCTCTCGCAACTTGCGCCGCAATTCACCCGAGTAGCCCACCGGCAAGGCCAGGTTCGATTTCAACACCAGCGGCGATGTGGCCTGGAAGCTGCGCCATCCACAGCGCTGGTTGTGAGTGCGGTAGTCGTTGATGGCCGCCAGCAACTGACGATCATCGCCGGCATGGGCCGGGTTGGCGAGCAGGGAGATCAGGGCGGCGGGGAACAGGGGGAGCAAGCGTAGGGTTCGGACGATTGGGCGCATGAATGGGCTTGTGGAGAAGGTTGATGGATCAGGCCGGTGTATGACTGCTGCGCGAGGAGCAGGTTCATGAGCGCAGGGGAAATCTGTTACACGTCTGATGGGGGGGCTTGGGGCAGCTTCGCTGCCCTTGGCGAATGAATTGGCTATGTCTGCGTTAAGTGTTGCTAGTACGTCCTGAGCCAGGCTGCTTGCCGAGTTTTGCGGATGCTTCTGGTTTCGTCCCCCCGGACGAGTCCCTTTCTCAAGCGCCGAAAGGAACCAAAGGGCTTGCCCCTGCATCCGGGTTTGGCTCCGCCAAACTACC
>NZ_SSOK01000017.1:0-6764 GCF_029871195.1 Pseudomonas sp. BN415 | reverse complement strand
TCGGCTACGCGGTGGATGCTGGTGCGGTCGGAACCCCCTTCAGCGACAACGGAACCCTGGGGCAGGGCAAAAGCAGTGGCGGACAGGCTGGCGATGAACAGGCTGGCAAGGATTTGCTTTTTCATTTTCGGGCACCTCGGAGAGGGGGGTGGAATTCGTCTACGGAGCCCATGTTACTGATACGTTTTCGATCAAGAAGTGATCCTGCGTGATGGTTACCATCGACGCCGATGATAGTTATGCTCGCCCTATTAAAAACAACGTGTTACGACGTTATTGAGCGGGTTGTTGCGCAGTCTGGAAAGGCTTTTTTCTAAGGATGGAATAATCGATTTATTCGATGTGTTTGGGTGTGACGTAACGAACGCATAAGCCCGGTAGGGCCGGAAGGTCCGTTCTAGAGCGGGGAGGGCGTGAGCGGGGTTTGGTGGGAGCGTACTCCGCCCGCGAAACGCTTCGGTTCGCGAGCGGAGACTGATGAGTCGCGTGTCAGCGCTTGCCCATGGAGCGGCGGGATCCGCGTGGTGCGGGACCGGGGCGCTGGCCTCGGTCGTAACCCTTGAGGGTCTGGTAGTAGGGGACGTTCTGTTTCTTCGGCTTGGCCGGCTCGGCTGTGCTGGCGGCTGCGGCCGGGTTTTCCTGGGTTTGGGCTTCGGCCTGATCGAGGTCTTGGCTGGTCATACTGGTTCTGCTCTGTGCGGGCTTGGCCCGCGAGCGGGCCGGAGGCGCGCATCATACACCACCCGGCCTCCGGGTGCTCCCGGAGGCCGCCGGAGTGCTCAGGACTCCTGGGGTTGCATGCCCCAGCCGGTGAGCTCGACCCGAGGGTCGACATGGTTGATCGCCGAGAGGATGTGCTCCGGATCGGTCAGTGCCGGCGCCATCGTCCAGCGGCCAATGGGCTCGTAGCCGATTCGCACCATTCCGGTGTGGGTGAGCTGGTTGCCATCCACCAACGGGTCCACGTCGTAGAAGCCCAGGGCGTAGCGCAGGTCGAGAATGTCCTGTGGGTCACCGGTGAGGTATTCCCAGCCAGGGCCGATGTGGAACTTGTCGACGTATTCCTGCAGGTGGCGCGGCTGGTCCAGCTCGGGCTGCAGGGTGATGGAGTACATGAAGACCTCCCGTCCCACCCGTTCACCGAGCATTTGCTGGACCTTGCGCAGGTTGGCGGTTGCGGTAGGGCAGTTCCGGCCGCAGCTGGCGTACATCATGTTGAGCACTACCACCTTGCCGCGTATCAGTTCTTCATAGAACTGAACCTTCCTGCCCTGATGAGTGAATAGCGTTGGGTTGGGGAACCTGGCGTTGCCCGAGCGAGCCATTGGCTGGCGCTCGGTGGAGGCGCCCATGGCTCCCAGGGCGGCTAGCCCGAAGAGGCCGGCACCCAGGCTGCCAATAAGGTTTCTGCGTGTGTTCATGAAATAGTCCTCCCTCCGCCGTCATACGATGTCGAAGCGCAGCATCATCGCGTGGTCTTCATGAATCAGGTTGTGGCAGTGCATGACGTACTTGCCCTTGTAGTCCCTGAAGCGGATGAAGACGCGAATGGTCTCGTTCTTGTTGATCGTGTAGACGTCCTTTCGACCCAGTTCATGGGCAGGGATCGGCAGCTGCTGACCGTCGCGCATTCGCGAGATGATGCGGCCTTCCTCCAGGTGGATATGGATGGGGTGTGACCAGCCGTTGTCGATATTGATCAGCTCCCAGATCTCTCCACGACCTTGGGGCACATTGAATCGGGGCGCATTGACGTTGACGAACTGCCCATTGATCGTCCACATGTTGTTGGCGCGCTCGAAGACGAAGCGGCGCACCGGGGCGGCGGCGATGTCAGCGGAGGTCACTGGCGGCAGAGGACGCAGATTGGCGGGTACCTGGCTGAGGTCCTGGCTGGTTGGCCAGCGGTCCACCACGATTTTCAGCACACGGACGCCGGGCTCCTTGATGTCCTTGGGGCCGCGGGTCTCTTCCTGGCGCATGCGGTTCACCAGATAGAGCGTGGTGCCCACCACGTACTTGGAAAAGTCGACCACTATGTCGGCGCGTTCAGCGACGCCAAGGGTAATGCTTTGCTGGTTGAGCAGCGGCTTGGGTAGCAGGTTGCCGTCGTTGCCGATATAGGTGAAGTTCTGCTTGATGTTGTTCGGGTTGACCAGCGAGAAGGCATAGAACAGGCTCGGCCCGGCATTCAGCAGGCGGAAGCGATAGCGTCGCGCGGCCACTTTCAGCACCGGCTCGATCATGCCGTTGACCATGACCTTGTCGCCCAGCACGCCTTCGGGGTTGATCTCGTCGTAGTAGAGCTTGCCGGTGGCGTCGAAACGACGGTCGGCGAAGGCCAGCGGGTAGTCGTAGGGATGGCTGGGCAGGCGCAGCGCGCCAGGCGTCGGGTCAGCTTCGTTACCTGAATCAAGGTGATCGTAGAGCAGGTAGAAGCCCACCAGGCCCCGATAGAGATTGGACGATGTGAAGTCCAGGGTGTGGTCGTGGTAGAAGAGCGTGCCCAGGGCTTCACGGTAGTCACCCTCACTGTTGGGCGGGGTGTTGAAGCCGGCATAGGCGTTGGGATAGAGGTGGTCCTTGAACTTGCCCTTGGCGGTCAGGGTTGGCCCGGCCTTGGTTGCGCTGTAGTAGTCGCCGGGAAAGCCGTCGCTCTCCGAGCCCGCGTGCAGGTTGTGCAAGTGGGTGGAGATTTCCGGCGTGCCGAAGCCCGTGTGGTTCGCGGGCAGGTCGTTGTAGATGCGGCAGATCATCGGGTGGCCGTAGTGGGTCATGACCGTCGCACTGAACTCGTTCGCCGGGGTATTGGCCGCGCGATAGGTCCAGACCTTCTGCGCCGGATAGGCCGGATTGAAGACCCAGTTGGGCGTTTCCTTGGCGCGCAGCTCGTAGTACTCGGCGTTGGGTCTGAACCGGGCCCAGAACTGGTGCGGTCCCCTCCCAGCTTCGCCACCGGCGACATTGGCCAGTTCGGTAGGTGCGGGATTGAGGTAAGGCACGCTGGCCGCGGGCACTATCTGGTTGGGTAGCTGCATCACCCAGGGGGTTGTGGGAGGGCTGGGCGGCAATATCGGTGCCGCAGCCTCGCTTCGAGAGGTGCTCAGCAGGGCTGGCGCGGCTACGGCTGCTGCGGAAAGTTTTAGAAAGTCGCGCCGCTCTTCGTCCGCCAACCTGTCTTTTTTGTTCTTGGCTTTTTCAGGGTTCTTGCCTTTCATGGATGTACTCCACCTCCCCACCACGAACCTGCGCAAACGGCCTGCCCTGGATGCAGTGCTCCAAAGCTCGTTTTCCCCATCCGTTTGCACGTAGGTGCAGGCCGCCAAAAAATTGCTCGCGCAGCCCAAGCGCCAATAACCCGACTAAAGACCTCTCACTTGTTGAGTGCAATTGGCGATATGACAATAATTCGCCGCTTGTGGTGGCCAGTGGCTTCTGGCACTAGGTACAGCGCTGAATGTATCAAGATATTTCGCGAAGACGGGCGGCCTGCTTGGGAGTGCAGGCGGTAGAGCGGTTGGAGCGGGGTGGTAGCGACCGGAAAGGAGGGTGAGTTCCGGTCGCTCCGGGAGGCGTTACTTGTACTTGTCGTGGAACAGGGCGATCTGCTTGACCGGCTTGGGCTCTTCCTTGCCCAGGACGTACACCACGCGCTGACCCTCGGGGCCGCCGCCGATGTCGACGTAGCTGAAGGTCGGTTCGCCGATCTTGTACATGTCCATCATGTCGCCGTAGCGGCTGAACACGAAGATGACGCCTTCTTCGTCACGCAGTTCGCCATAGAAGGGCTGGGCGGGCGGCAGGCTGACATCGAGGAAGCGCTGGGCAGAGAGCGTTTTCGCATCCTTGCCCTGGTCGGCGGATTTCAGGATCAAGACGATGTTGCGACCGAAGCCGTCCTGCTTGCCGGTGTTCTGTTTGATCGGCGCAGTGCCGGTCTTCACGTATTCCCGGTAGGTGGCGTAGTCGTCGAAGACGAACAGTTCTTTCTCGGTGCGGATCTGATACCAGTCTTCGTTATCCAGGGCTACCGCCTTGGCGGGGGCCGGGGCCTGCATGGCACAGGCGCTGAGGGTGGCGGCCAGCAGGGCGGCAACCAGGGGTTTGATCAGGTTCTTCTTGTCGTTCATCGGAGGTCCTCCCCAGGAAAGTGGAGCAGAGAATCTGCCTGTGGCGGATGACCGGTTGATGACGGGATTGTGTCGCTCGAATGAATTACGAAAGGCTATTTATTTCAGTGGTTTATCGTGATTTCTTAAGAGACGGCCTGTGCACGACGCGGGTGCAAAGAAAAAGGGTGGAGACTGTCGTCTCCACCCTTCAAGGCCCCGCCGAAACGGGGCAGTCGAGGGACTCTGATTCAGCCGCGGTAGTAGCGCTGTGGCACGAAGGGGGTCTTGGCCACTTTCATGGCAACACGCTTGCCGCGCACCAGGGCCCAGACCTCGCTGTCCAGGGCAGCATGGCTGGCCGCGACGTAGCCCATCGCGACCGGGGCTCCCAGGCTCGGGCCGAACCCGCCGCTGGAGACACGGCCGATCACCGTGCCGTCGGCATCGACGATCTCGGCACCTTCGCGAACCGGTACGCGCTCCTGCGGCAGCAGGCCGACGCGCTTGCTGGGCACGCCGTCGCGCTGTTGGGCAAAGACCTTGCCGGCACCGGGGAAGTTGCCGGCGCGCAGGCCGTCGGCACGGCGGGCCTTGGAGATGGCCCAGGTGAGGCTGGCGTCCACCGGCGTGGTGTCGGTGTTCATGTCATGGCCGTAGAGGCACAGGCCGGCTTCCAGGCGCAGGGAGTCGCGGGCGCCCAGGCCAATCGGCTGGACTTCCGGCTGGGCCAGCAGGGTGCGCGCCAGGGCTTCGGCCTGGGCCACGGGCACGGAGATCTCGTAACCGTCTTCGCCGGTGTAGCCGGAGCGGCTGACGTAGCACTCCACGCCTTCCAGGCGCACGCGGCCGAACTGCATGAAGGTCATTGTTTTCACCTCCGGCGCCAGGCGGCCGAGCACTTCGGCGGCGGCGGGACCTTGCAGGGCCAGCAAAGCGCGGGATTCGAACAGCGACTCGATCTCGCATTGTTCGCCGATGTGCGCTTGCAGGTGCGCCAGGTCCTGCTCCTTGCAGGCGGCGTTGACCACCAGCACCAGGTGGTCGCCGGCATTGGCCACCATCAGGTCGTCGAGGATGCCGCCGTTTTCGTCGGTGAACAGGGCATAGCGCTGCATGCCGGCGGGCAGGTCGATGATGTCCACCGGCACCAGGCTTTCCAGGGCGCGGGCCGCATGCTCGCCACGCAGAATGATCTGGCCCATGTGGGACACGTCGAACAGGCCGGCCTGTTCGCGGGTGTGCAGGTGCTCCTTGAGCACGCCGAGCGGGTATTGCACCGGCATGTCGTAACCGGCGAAGGGCACCATGCGCGCGCCGAGTTCGAGGTGCAGGGCGTGCAGCGGGGTTTTGGCGAGATCGGTCATGTAAGGCTCCAGGAATAAAAGTCCGAGTGGGATGAGGTTTCCCTCACCCCCGGCCCCTCTCCCAGAGGGAGAGGGAGAGAAATCAGCATTCGATGATGTTCACGGCGAGGCCGCCGCGAGCGGTTTCCTTGTACTTGCTCTTCATGTCGGCGCCGGTCTGGCGCATGGTGCGGATGACCTTGTCGAGGGAGATGAAGTGCTGGCCGTCGCCGCGCAGGGCCATGCGTGCGGCATTGATGGCCTTCACCGAACCCATGGCGTTGCGCTCGATGCAGGGCACCTGGACCAGTCCGCCGACCGGGTCGCAGGTCAGGCCGAGGTTGTGCTCCATGCCGATTTCGGCGGCGTTCTCCACCTGCTGCGGGGTGCCGCCCATGACTTCACAGAGCGCGCCGGCGGCCATCGAACAGGCCACGCCCACTTCGCCCTGGCAGCCGACTTCGGCACCGGAGATGGAGGCGTTCTCTTTGTAGAGGATGCCAATGGCGGCGGCCGTGAGCAGGAAGCGCTCGATACCGTCGGCGTTGGCGCCCGGCACGAAGCGGCTGTAGTAGTGCAGCACGGCGGGCACGATGCCGGCCGCACCGTTGGTAGGGGCGGTGACCACACGGCCGCCACTGGCGTTTTCCTCATTCACCGCCAGGGCGTAGAGGTTGACCCAGTCCAGCACGCTGAGGCTGTCGCGCAGGCTGGCTTCCGGGTGTTCGCTGAGTTGGCGGTAGAGCGCGGCGGCGCGGCGCTTCACCTTGAGCCCCCCGGGCATGATGCCTTCCTTGCGACAGCCGGTGGTCACGCAGTCCTGCATCACCTGCCAGATCTTCATCAGGCCGGCGCTGGTCTCTTCAGGGGTGCGCCAGGCTTTCTCGTTCTCGCGCATCAGGCTGCTGATGGAGAGTCCGGTGGCGCTGCAGTGGGCGAGCATGTCCTTGCCGGTCTTGAAGGGATAGGGCAGCGGCGTGCGGTCTTCGACTATGCGGTCGAGCCCGGCCGCTTCCTCGTCCACCACGAAGCCGCCGCCCACCGAGTAGTACTCGCGCGAACGGATCTGGATGCCGGCGTCGTCAAAGGCGCGGAAAATCATGCCGTTGGGGTGGTAGGGGAGCGGCTTGCGGATCATCGCCAAGTGCTCTTTTTCCACGAAATGGATCGGCTTCTCGCCGCCCAGGCGCAGTTCGCCGCTCTGGCGAATGCTCGCCAGGCGCTCATCCACGCGTTCGGTATCCACGGTATCCGGTTGCTCGCCTTCCAGCCCCAGCAACACGGCCTTGTCGCTGCCGTGGCCCTTGCC
>NZ_SSOK01000016.1:0-56574 GCF_029871195.1 Pseudomonas sp. BN415 | reverse complement strand
ACGCCCCTTCAGGAGGCCGAGCGGAATCGTTGCGCAGGGGGACGAGCGGCATGGATGCCGCGATAGGCGTGTGGGGCCATGGATGGCCCCTCGCGCCGTGCCCGCGGAGCAACGATGGAGGGAGGGTACCCCGGCGAAGCCGGGGCCGGATGCAGGGGCAAGCCCTTTGGTTCCTTTCTGGCGTTTGAGAAAGGGACTCGTCCGGGGGGACGAAACCAGAAGTATCCGCAGAACTCGGCAATCAACTCGGCTCAGGACGGGCTAGCAACACTTAACGCAGACATAGCCAATTCATTCGCCAAGCAGACCGCAGGTCTGTCCTGCGGAACTCATGTGGGGCTGCGTTGCAGCCCTTAGCGAATAAATTCGCCCCACAGCCTTTCCTGGCGCCGCTCGCTGCTTGACAGCCTCACCCCAAGCCCGCAAATTACGCAAAGTGTAAATTGATTACGAAAATAACAATGCTGGCTTCCGGACCTCGCACCGGAGCGCCTGCCGCCGAGCGATTGCCATGGACCTCTACACCTACTACCGCTCCACCTCCTCCTACCGGGTGCGCATTGCCCTGGCGCTGAAGGGGCTGGACGCCCGGAACATTCCGGTGAACCTGATCCAGGACGGCGGCCAGCACCTCACCCCCGAGTACAAGTCGATCAATCCCCAGGGCCGCGTGCCCAGCCTGCGCACCGACAACGGCCAGGTACTGATCCAGTCCCCTGCGATCATCGAATACCTCGAAGAGCGCTTTCCCCAACCGGCACTGCTGCCCCAGGACCTGGAAGCACGTGCGCACCAGCGCGCGGTAGCGGCCATCATCGGCTGCGATATCCACCCGCTGCACAACGTCGCCGTGCTCAATCGCCTGCGTGGCCTGACGGTGGCGGAAGTGGAGGTGATGAACTGGATTCGTCACTGGATCGCAGAGGGCTTCAACGCGGTCGAAGCGCTGATTGGCGAGCAAGGTTTCTGCTTCGGCGAACCAGGCCTGGCCGACGTCTACCTGCTACCGCAGGTCTACGCCGCCCGCCGCTTCGAGCTGGACCTGTCACACTATCCGAAGATCGTCCGGGTCGAATGCCTCGCCCTCGAGCATCCGGCGTTCATCCAGGCGCACCCCGACCAACAAGCCGACAAACCGGCCTGAGGCCCCCTCTATGAAAAGCCTCGGATTCAAAGTCACCATCGGCGACTACCTCGCTCGCAGCGTACGCGGCATTTCTTGCGCGCCACCAGCTGCCACCTCGCATTGACCTATAACTTTCAATCAAATGCTTGAGGTGCCAAAAAATGGCTGACATCTTCGAAAACCCCATGGGCCTGATGGGCTTTGAATTCATCGAGTTCGCCTCGCCCACCCCGAACACCCTGGAACCCATCTTCGCCATGATGGGCTTCACCAAGGTCGCCACCCACCGCTCCAAGGACGTGCACCTGTATCGCCAGGGCGAGATCAACCTGATCTTGAACAACGAGCCCAGGAGCCTGGCCGCCTTTTTCGCTGCCGAGCACGGCCCGTCCGTCTGCGGCATGGCGTTCCGCGTGAAGAACGCCCACCAGGCCTACGCCCGCGCCCTGGAACTGGGCGCCCAGCCCATCGAGATCCCCACCGGACCGATGGAACTGCGCCTGCCGGCGATCAAGGGCATTGGCGGCGCGCCGCTGTACCTGATCGACCGTTTCGGCGAAGGCTCCTCGATCTACGACATCGACTTCGAATTCATCGAAGGCGTCGACCGCCACCCGAAGGGTGCCGGCCTGAAGATCATCGACCACCTGACCCACAACGTGTACCGCGGCCGCATGGCCTACTGGGCGGACTTCTACGAGAAGCTGTTCAACTTCCGCGAGATCCGCTACTTCGACATCAAGGGCGAGTACACCGGCCTGACCTCCAAGGCCATGACGGCACCGGATGGCATGATCCGCATCCCACTGAACGAGGAATCCTCCAAGGGCGCCGGGCAGATCGAAGAGTTCCTGATGCAGTTCAACGGTGAAGGCATCCAGCACGTCGCCTTTTTCACCGACGACCTGGTCAAGACCTGGGACGAACTCAAATCCCTGGGCATGCGCTTCATGACCGCGCCACCGGCCACCTACTACGAAATGCTCCAGGGTCGCCTGCCGAACCACGGCGAGCCGGAAGGCGAGTTGCAGTCGCGCGGCATCCTGCTGGACGGCACCACCGAAGACGGCAGCAAACGCCTGTTGCTGCAGATTTTCTCGGAAACCCTGATGGGCCCGGTGTTCTTCGAATTCATCCAGCGCAAGGGTGACGACGGCTTCGGCGAGGGCAACTTCAAGGCCCTGTTCGAATCCATCGAGCGCGACCAGATCCGCCGTGGCGTGCTGAGCACCGAATAAGCGGCTATTTCCAGCAAGAAACCCGGCATCCGCCGGGTTTTTTTATGCTGAATTGGCACCTGCCGCCTTGGCTGACTGCAAGCCGGCGGCGCCGCTTCCAGCCCCCTGACTATGCTTGTTCCATGGGGGTTGGAGGCGCACACATGCAACTCATCAGTGTCAGCATCGACAAGCCGGAGTCGATCAATTTCATCTTCGGCCAGACCCACTTCATCAAGTCCGTCGAAGACATCCACGAAACCCTGGTGGGCGCCGTGCCCGGAATCCGCTTCGGGCTGGCCTTCTGCGAAGCCTCGGGAAAATGCCTGGTGCGCTGCTCCGGCACCGACGAGGCCATGCTCGAACTGGCCCGTACGAATGCCCTCGCCATCGGCGCCGGGCACAGCTTCATCGTCTTCCTCGGCGACGGCTTTTATCCGGTCAATGTGCTCAACAGCCTGAAGCTGGTACCGGAGGTCTGCCGGATCTACTGCGCCACCGCCAACCCGACCCAGGTCATCGTCGCCGAGACCGAGCAGGGCCGCGGCGTGCTCGGCGTGGTAGACGGCTTCTCGCCGAGCGGCGTCGAAGGTGCCGACGACATCGCCTGGCGCAAGGGACTGCTGAGGCAGATCGGCTACAAGCTCTAAGCCCGGATACGATCTCCGGCAGGTCGCGGTTGCGCACGTCGAACCCGGCCCCGGTCATCAGCCTGGGCAAATCGCGCGCAAAAAAAAGCTGCCATCGCCGGCAGCTTGAGTTTGCACCCTGGCACGTCCTGTGCCCTTTCTGTTCCTGCATGCAGGATGCCCGTCGAAGATGACCGGCCAGTGACCGAATCACTGCGGGTCGATGTCAGTCGCCCTCTTCTGCCAGTGCATCCAGGGACACGCGCTGGCGATACTCGGCGACGGATACCGACCAGCCCAGCTCATGGCCGATGCGCCGGCGCAGGCAATCGGCGGCATCGGGTTCACCGTGGACCACGAAGGTGTGTTTCGGAATCCGGGAAAATGGCCGCAGCCAGTCGAGGATCTCGCCGGCATCGGCATGGGCAGAGAGGTTTTCCAGCATCACCACTTCCGCCCGGATGGGAATATCTTCGCCATGGATACGCACCTCGCGAGCGCCGGAAGCGATCATTGCGCCACGGGTACCGCCCGCCTGGAAGCCGGACAGCAGGATGGTGTTGCGCGCGTTAGGTGCCAGCGCCTTGAGGTGATGCAGCACCCGCCCGCCGGTCGCCATCCCGCTGCCGGCGATGATCACCGCCGGCGTACGCAATTGCTCCAGGCGTTTGGCTTCATCTACCGTCCGCACGAAGCGCGCCACCCGGCACATGCCCTCGCACTCTGCACGACTCAGGCGGTGCTCGGTCCGAAAGCGCTGGTAGAGCGTGGTCACGTCGGTGGCCATGGGGCTGTTGAGGTAGATGGGCAGGTCCGGAATCATCCCGTCCTGTTTCAGGCGATACAGCAAGAACATCAGCAATTGCGCCCGCCCCACCGCGAAGGACGGCACGACCACTATTCCCTTGCGCAGCGCCGTTCGGTTGATGACATCGGCGAGCACCCGCAGAGTGTCCTCCGAAGGGTGCTGGCGATTGCCGTAGGTGGACTCCACCACCAGGAAATCAGTGCCCTCTACGACTTCCGGCGCCACGATCAGCGGATCGTCCGGACGCCCGAGGTCGCCGGAAAAAAGGACGCGACGACCACCCGCCTCCAGTTCCACCATCGCCGCCCCCAGGATGTGCCCGGCCGGCCGCAACTGCAGGCGGACCCCCGAAGCGATTTCGTAGGAACGGTGCCAGGCGAAGGGGCGCAACTGCTTCAGGGCTTGCTCCGCATCGGCTTCGGTATAGAGCGGCTTGGCCGGATGGTGGCGGGAGTAGCCTCGGCGATTGGCGTACTCGGCCTCCTCCTCCTGCAAGCGCGCGCTATCGCGCAGGAGGATTTCCACGAGTTCGCACGTGGCCTCGGTGGCATAGATGGGGCCTGCGTAACCGTCCCGCACCAACGCAGGCAGGTAGCCGCTGTGGTCCAGGTGGGCGTGGGTCAGCACCACGGCATCCAGGCGGTGCGGGCGGATCGGAAATCGCTCCCAGTTGCGCAGCCGTAGCGTCTTGTAGCCCTGGAACAGGCCGCAATCCACCAGCACCCGCTGCCCTTCGTGCTCCAGCAGGTACTTGCTGCCGGTCACCGTGCCGGCACCGCCAAGAAAGCTGATATGGGTACCCATCTCTATCACCGTCTCTTGCGTCGATTCATACGAATCTCTGGATGGAAACTCTAGCGGCCAGCGAACAACGCGACTTGGATCAAGGTAGAGGATGGCGCTGTGCCACAGGCGTGATGCCGATCAAGAAAACCCGTAAATCCATCACATAGAGTCTTGGCTGTGTGCGACCTCTTGCCGCGCTGGAGTACCCAATTGAACGAGTGCGACCGGCAGCTACTGGCGAGGGCTATGGAAGGCGCCGCCAATGCCATCCTGATTACCGACTGCAATGGACACATCAAATGGGCCAACCCGGCCTTCTGCATGCTCAGCGGCTACTCGCTTGCAGAGTTGCTGGGCAAGACTCCCGCGCTGCTCAAATCCGGAGGGCAGGACCAGGATTTCTATGCCCGGCTCTGGAGCACCGTGCTGAGCGGCACGCCTTGGCAGGGCGAATTGCTGGAACGTGCCAGGGACGGCAGCCTCTACCGGGTCAACCAGGTCATCACACCGCTGCTTGACGCCCAGGGCCGGGTCAGCCAGTTGCTGGCCATTCAGCACAGTTTCACTCAAACCGACCAGGAACGATCGCGCGTACGCTTCGAAGCCGAACACGATCCCCTGACCCGACTTCCCAACCGGCGCCTGCTCTTCGAGCGCCTGCAGCAAGCGACGCAGGCGTCTGATCAGAATGGCGTCCCGCTTGCCCTGATGTTCATCGACCTGGACAAGTTCAAGCCGGTCAACGATGCCTTCGGGCACGCCTATGGCGACAAACTGCTGGTCGCCGTCGCCGGTCGTCTGCTTGGCGGCGTCCGCAGGAGCGACCTGGTTGCCCGCCTGAGTGGCGATGAGTTCGTAGTGGTGCTGACGACGCCCCACCAGTCTTCGGACCTGGATGCCATGGCAAAGAGCCTGGTGCGACGCATTGCCCGTCCTTATCGAATCGACGGGCGGACCTGCACCATCAGCGCCAGCATCGGCCTGGCGCGTTACCCCGATCACGGCCGCAGCCCGGATGAGCTCCTGGCTGCAGCGGACACGGCCATGTACCAAGTGAAGGAGCGCGGCGGGAACGGCCAGAAAATGGCAGCGTGTGGCTCATCCGGCTAGCTCGGTACTGCGAGAGCGGTGGCCTCACTGAACTTTCCAGCAACCCGCGCCGTGTGAATTCATGGCCGCGCCTTCAGGGTCCCTTAAGACTTCCCTCAGATACTGCCCTCCATACGCCAAACGCCTGGAGGGCAACGATGAACAGCGCCGAGTGGAACTCCCTGTTCCCATTCCGTTTCGGTCACAAGTCGCAGCAACAGTCCCTGTCCCTGCTGTTGGCCGGTGATCCCGGACGCAACCAAGTGGAGGACTTCGTGCATCGCCGATTCCTCAGCGCCCATGGTGCGGACATCCGCCAATTCATGCCGGAGCTGCTGAGCATGCGCAACTACCACGGAGCGCTCAGCGCCGTAGCTGGTATTCGCCTCGCCGAGCAGGGATCACTGTTCCTCGAGCAGTACCTCGAAGGACCGGCGGAATCGCTCATCTCCCGCCTGGCGCCCCACCCGGTGACACGCGAGCAGGTGGTGGAAGTGGGCAACCTGGCCTCGATCAATGCCGGCAATGCGCGGCTGATCATCGTCGCCGTGACCTGGCTGCTGAACCTGCGCGGCCTGGAATGGGTGGTGTTCACCGGTGCGCCGAGCCTGATCAACAGCTTCCGCCGCCTCGGCCTGGAGCCCCTGCGCCTGGGCGAGGCCGACCCCAGCCGCCTCAACGGGCAAGAGCAGGAACAATGGGGCACCTACTACGAGCAGAAGCCACAAGTGTTCACCGGCAACATCCGCCACGGCTTCGAACAGTTGCAGCGCAGCGGGATCATCACGCGCCTGGGTTTTCCTGAGGCAGAGGGAGCGGCCCACCATGCAGCCTGAGGACTTGCGGGCGATCCTGCACGGCTACGCCAACCACCTGCCGCAGCCCCTGGCCCTGCGCGGCGACACCCGGCGCTACACCTATGCTCAATTGCTGGCCGAAGTGGAACAGCGCGAAGCCCTGCTGCGCGCCGAACCCGAAGGCGTGCTCGCCCTCGGCCTGGACAACGGCCCCGAGGCATTGCTTTGGGACCTGGCCGCCCTGCTCAGCGGACGCCCCTGCCTGATCCTGCCGCCCTTCTTCAGCCCCGCCCAGCGCGCCCACTGCCTGGAGCAATGCCAGGTCGGCCTGGCGGTGGTCGACGCTAATTTCACCAACGCGCTGGAAGGAGCAGTATTTCAGGCCGACGGTACCTTCTGGCGCAGGTCCGGCAGCGGCCACGCCGCCCTGCCCGCCGGCACCGCCAAAGTCACCTACACCTCAGGTACCACCGGCCAGCCCAAGGGCGTGTGCCTGGGAGCGGACGCCCTGTTGCGGGTCGCCCATGAACTGGAGGCGGCCAGCCGTCCCACGGCACCGGCCCATTACCTGGCGGTACTGCCGATGGCCGTGCTGCTGGAGAACCTCGGCATCTACGCCGCGCTGCTGGCTGGCGCCTGCGTGACCCTGCTGCCGCAGCGGCAGATAGGCATCCAGGGAGCCAGCGGCGTGGACTGGCAAAAGCTGCTGGCCAGCGTCGTCCTCAGCGGCGCACAGAGCCTGATCCTGGTTCCGCAGTTGCTGCTGGGCCTGGTCACCGCCCTTGAACGTGGACTCCTCAGCGCGGTGCAGTTCCGCTTCGTAGCGGTCGGAGGCGCGCGGGTATCGCAGGACCTGCTGACCCGTGCGGCCAAGGTCGGCCTACCGGTATTCGAAGGCTATGGCCTGTCCGAATGCGCGTCAGTGGTCTGCCTGAACCGTCCCGGCGCCAACCGGCCTGGCAGCGTCGGTCGGCCCCTTCCCCATGTACGGGTGCGCCTGGCGGACGACGGTGAAGTGGAAGTCAGCGGCTCCGCCCTGCTCGGCTACCTGGGAGAGCCGCCGTTCACCGGCGACTGGTGGCCCACCGGCGACCTGGGCGAGTTGGATGTCGACGGCTATATGCACCTCAAGGGCCGCAAGAAACATCAGTTCATCACCAGCTTCGGTCGCAACGTGAACCCGGAGTGGGTGGAAGCCGAGCTCACCCAGCGCGGTGTGATCGCCCAGGCGTTCGTTCATGGCGAAGGGTTGCCCCGCAACCTCGCCCTGCTCTGGCCTCTGGACCCGCAATGCGATGCGCAAACCCTCGCCGATGCCGTGGCCGGTGCCAACGCCGAATTGCCCGACTACGCACGGATCAGGACCTGGCATCGCCTGGAAACCCCCTTCAGCGCCGCCGACGGGCTGCTCACCACCAATGGCCGACTGCGCCGCGAGGCCATACTCGCGCGCTATCGCGGCACCCTGCTTGAACTCGAGAATGAGGTTAAACCATGAGTTTCTTCGACCAACTGCAAGCCGCCACCGCCCGTGAACGCGAGGCGCTGTTCAGTGTCCCGGTGATACGCGAGGCCCTGGCCGGCCAGGTCAGCCTGGAAGGCTACCGCGCCTTTCTCGGCCAGGCTTACCACCATGTGCGCCATACCGTGCCGCTGATGATGGCCTGTGGCGCCCGCCTGCCCTCGCGCCTGGAATGGCTCCGTGGCGCCGTCTGCGAGTACATCGAAGAGGAGTACGGCCACGAGCGCTGGATTCTCAATGACATCGCGGCCTGCGGCGGTGATGCCGAAGCCGTCAGCCGCAGCCGCCCCTCGCTTGCCATCGAGCTGATGGTGGCCTTCCTCTACGACCAGATCGCCCGCGGCAATCCGGTGGGACTCTTCGGCATGGTCAACGTACTGGAAGGCACCAGCATCGCGCTGGCCACCCAGGCAGCCGATACCATCCGCGAGAGCCTCGACCTACCGTCGGACGCCTTCAGCTACCTGTCGTCCCACGGCGTCCTCGACCAGGACCACATGGCGACCTACCGCCGCCTGATGGACCGCCTGGAAGACGAAGAAGACAAACAGGCCGTGATCCATGCCGCCAAGGTGGTCTACCTGCTCTACGCCGAGATGTTCCGCGGCCTGCCCCGTGCCAATGAGGTGCGTCATGCGCCTCACTGACTGCCGCGTGCTCCTCACCGGCGCCAGCGGCGGCATCGGCCTGGCCCTGGCCGAACAACTCTGCGCACGAGGCGCCCAGGTACTGGCGGTGAGCCGCCACCAGGAGTCCCTGGCGGCACTGCGCAAGCGCTTTGCGCAGCAGCTCACCTGGACCGGCGCCGACCTGCGCGAGCCCCAGGGCCGCCAACGAGTCCTCGACGAGGCACGCAGCATGGGCGGCATCAATGTCCTGGTGAACGCCGCCGGGGTGAACAGCTTCGCCATGCTGGAACAGGTGGACGACAGCCAGATCGAGGGCATGCTTGCCCTCAATGTCACCGCAACCCTGCAGTTGACCCGTGCCCTGCTACCGCTGTTGCGCCAGCAGAGCCATGCCCTGGTGGTCAACGTCGGGTCTATCTACGGCTCCATCGGCTACCCCGGCTACGCCGTGTACTGCGCCAGCAAGTTCGCCCTGCGTGGGTTCTCCGAGGCCCTGCGCCGGGAGCTGGCGGATACCCCGGTGAATGTCCTGTACGTCGCACCGCGCGCCACCCGTACCCGCATGAACAGCCAGGCCGCCATGGCCCTCAACGCCGAACTCAAAGTGGGGGTGGACGAGCCCGAACAGGTAGCCGGGGCGGTGATCGCCGCCATCGAAAAGGACCTCAGCGAGGTCTACCTGGGCTGGCCGGAGAAGTTCTTCGTTCGACTCAACGGCATGCTTCCGGGTGTAGTGGACCGCGCCCTGCACAAACAACTGCCGATCATCCGCCGCTTCAGCACCGCCCACCACAGTAAGGACCACCCATGATGAACAAGCTCTTCTGCGCCTTCGGCCTGTTCCTGACCCTCAGCATCCCGGCCTGGGCCCTGGACGCCAGCGGCAGCCAGCGCCTGGCCGACATCCAGCAGCGCTGGGCACAGATCCAGTACCAGGTGCCGGAAAAGCAGCGTGCCGCCGAATTCGAGAAGCTCGCAGCCCAGAGCAGTGCCTTTACCCACAGCACCCCGCAGGCCGCCGAAGCCTGGATCTGGCACGGCATCGTCACCAGCAGTTGGGCCGGCGCCGAAGGCGGCTTGGGCGCGCTGGGCAAGGTCAAGGATGCCCGCGCGGCGCTTGAGCGTGCCATCCAGCTCGACCCGCAGGCGCTGCAGGGCTCGGCCTACACCAGCCTTGGCGCACTCTACGACCGGGTACCCGGCTGGCCCGTCAGCTTCGGTGACGAAGACAAGGCCGACCAATTACTGCGCAAGGCCCTGGAGATCAATCCGACGGGCATCGACAGCCTGTATTTCTGGGGCGACCACCTGTACCGCCAGGGCCACCCGGAACAGGCCCGCGAGGTTCTGCTCAAGGCCAAGGCCGCCGCCCCGCGTCCCGGGCGCGAGCTCGCCGACCAGGGTCGACGCCAGGAAATCGATGCTTTACTGCAGGCAATCGCCAAACACTAAGGACGTCCATGCGACTGCTACTCGTCGAAGACGACAATGCCCTGGGGGCCGGCGTGCGCGCCGGCCTACGCCAGGAGGGCTACACCATCGACTGGCTGACTGACGGCGTCAGCGCGCTGCATGCGCTGCAGACCGAAGAGTTCGACCTGGCGATCCTCGACCTCGGGTTACCAAGGCTGGACGGCGTACAGGTGCTGCAACAGTTGCGAGCCAGCGGCTCCACCCTGCCGGTGCTGGTGCTCACTGCCCGCGACGCCACCGACGACCGCATCATCGGCCTGGACGCCGGAGCCGACGACTACCTCGTCAAACCCTTCGACCTCAATGAACTCAAGGCCCGCCTGCGCGCCCTGCTGCGCCGCAGCGCCGGGCGGCCGCAGGTGCTGATCGAACACGCTGGCGTGGTGCTTGATCCGGCCAGCCAGCAGGTCAGCTACCTGGGCAGCCCAGTTCCGCTGACCCCCAAGGAATACCAGTTGCTCCACGAACTGCTCTCACAGCCGGGCAAGGTGCTCACCCGTGAACGCCTGGTGCAGGCCCTCTACGGCTGGGACGAAGAAGCCGAAAGCAACACGCTGGAAGTGCATATCCACCACCTGCGCAAAAAGCTCTGCAGCGACCTCATTCGCACCGTGCGGGGAATCGGCTACCTGGTGGATGCGCGCCCATGACCTCGTTGCGTCGACGCACCCTCTGGCTGGTGATGGTGCTCCTGCTGCCCGGCACCTTGCTCATCGTCTACCTCAACTACCGCGACAGCAGCCACGAAGTGGAAGAAATCTACGACGCCCACCTGGCGCAGAACGCGCGTCTGCTGCTGGGCGTGATGCGCATGCCGCTGGCCAACACTGGGCGGGACGAGCTGTACCGCGCCTTCAATGACGCCCTTAGCAGTGCCGGCCCGCACAAGGTTGGCCACCCCTACGAAAGCAAACTGGCCTTCCAGGTGTGGGGCAAGGACGGCCGCAGCCTGGTGCGATCGCCCAGTGCCCCCCCCTTCGACCACGCACCGCAACGGACCGGTTTCCACGACATCAAGCTGGACAGCTATCAGTGGCGCGGCTTCGTGTTGCCGGACGACGAACAGGGCCTGCTGATCTGGGTAGGCGAGCGCGACGATGTACGCAAGGACCTGGTACAGCGCATCGTCCGCCATACGCTCTGGCCAAACCTGATCGGCATCCTGATCCTCGCGACCCTGGTCTGGCTCGCCATCGGCTGGGGCCTGCAGCCATTGCAGAACATGGCGCGGGTGATCCGCAGTCGCCACGCCGAGTCCCTGGCGCCACTGCAGATCGTGCCCCTGCCCAAAGAGCTGGAGCCCATGCAGGCCGCGATCAACCGCCTGCTGGCACAGATCGAACAGATGCTCCAACGCGAGCGGCGCTTCATCGGCGATGCCGCCCACGAGATGCGCACCCCGCTGGCGGTGCTGCGCCTGCATGCGCAGAACGCGCTGGAAGCCAGCAGCGACGAGCAACGCGCCGAAGCCTTGCGCTTTCTCACCGTGGGCGTCGACCGCCTGACCCGGGTGGTGCACCAGTTGCTCACCATGGCCCGGGTGGAGCCGGAACTGGCGCGACAGAATTGGCAGCCCCTGGACCTCGGGCACCTGGTCCGCGAACACCTGGCCGAACTGACGCCCCTCTTGCTGGACAAGGGCCTCGAGCTGGCCCTGGAGGTGGCCGCGGGCAACTTCAAAATCACCAGCGACGCCGCCGCCATCGGCATCGCCCTGCAGAACCTGGTGACCAATGCCGCTAATTTCTCCCCGGACGGCGGCGAAGTGAAAGTCAGCCTGCTACCGGAGGGTCGCGACTACCTCCTGCTGCGTGTGGAGGACCAGGGGCCGGGCATCGACGAGGCCAAGCTGGAGCGCCTGTTCGAACGCTTCTACAGCCAGGACAATCCCCAGGGTGCCGGCCTCGGCCTGGCCATCGTGCAGATGATCGCCCAGCGCCTGGGCGGCAGCATCGTCCTGTACAACCGTGAAGGCGGCGGCCTTTGTGCCGACCTGAGATTGCCGCGTGAGGCTCGCGGCAAAGTGCAGGGAGAAGAGGTGTAACCCAGATGAAATCCGGGCTGCAACTTGCCCCGCCAAACCTGCGTCGCGTGACGATAAGGGCCGCAACGCGGCCCCTTTCATCTCAGGCGATCACCCGCTCGCGCAATCGCGCCAGCATTCCGAGGAGGCTTCCAACCCGCTGGCTCTCGCCGGCTTCCTTGGGCACGTCAGCCACACGCGGCACCAGTTTCAGAGGCTGTGCGCGCCAGAGGAAAGCCTGCTCGGCGGCGGCCTTCAGCCCCTTCTCGAACAGGCCACGGCGGATCGGCTTGGGCAGGTAGCGGAAGATCTGCGCTTCGTTGATCAGCTTCAGCAACGCCTGGGTGTCACGGAAGGGCGTCACCACCAGGCTGAGCAGGCGCGGGTGAGCCTGGGCCAAGGATTTCAGTAGCGGCGCCATGTCCTCGCTACCCAGCTTGAGATCGCTGACGAGCAGGTCCACCGGCTCCAGATTCAGGATGACCAACGCTTCGCTCAGGCTATGGGCACGCAGCAGGCGGTGGCCGCCGGCCTCGCAGAAAGCCTCGATGCAGTGCAGGGTTTCCGGGTCGTCATCCAGCAGCAGCAGGTTCAGCGGCGCCGTCAGGTCACTGGTGGCGGAAGTGACCGGCGCGGCGGCCTGGCGTTCGGCGATTTCCGCCGCCTGGCGCAGGGTGAAGGCCATTTCCTGCGGGTCCCAGGGCTTGGTCAGGTAGCGGAAGATGCCGCCGCTGTTCAACGCCTCCACCGCAGCATCCAGATCGGAATAGCCGGTGAGCAGGATGCGCAGGCACTCCGGGGCGATCTCCCGCGAGCGGGCCAGCAGCTCGGCGCCGTTCATACGCGGCATGCGCTGATCACTGACGATGATCTGTACCGACTCTTCCTTCAGTCGTTCCAGCGCCCGCAGCGGGTCGCTTTCGGTGATCACCTCGTACTGGCGACGAAACTGCAGCGCCAGGCTGCGCAGGATGCGCTCCTCGTCATCGACAAAGAGGATGCGGACGGGTGAAGTCATGGGCTCAGGCACTCCGTTTCAGTTCGACCGCCTGACTGCGCGGCAGGCTGATGAGAAAGCGCGTTCCGCGCCCCGGTTCCGAGGCCACGCGGATGCTGCCGCCATGGTCACGAATGATTTTGTAGCTGATGGACAGTCCCAGCCCCGTGCCCTCGCCCACCGGCTTGGTGGTGAAGAAGGGGTCGAAGATGCGCTGCCTGACTTCGGGCGGCATGCCGCGACCGCTGTCCTGCACCGAGATGCAGACGTTGTCGTCGTCAGCCCAGCTCTTCACCTGGATACGCCCGGCTCCGTCCATCGCCTGGGCGGCGTTGGTGAATAGGTTCAACAGCACCTGGTTGATCTGCGATGGCGCGCAAGTGATGCGCGGCAGCTCACCGAGGAGCTGGTACACCTCGGCCTTGTCCTTGATGTGGTTGCGGGCAATCAGCAAGGCGCTGCGAATGCAGTCGTTGAGGTCCACTTCCTCGCTCATGGCGCGGTCCAGGCGGGCGAAGTCCTTGAGCCCGGCAACCAGCTCGGCAATCTGGCCAAGGCCGTAGAGCGTGTCACCGAACAGTTGGCGCAGGTCTCCGGCCAGCAGATCGGGAGCTGCCGCTTCGCGACTAGCGGCCGCGCACTCCAACGCATCGGCCAGACGCTGTTCGTCACAGGACGGATCATCCAGGCAGGCCGCCAGCGCAGCCTGGCTCTCGGCGAGGGCGAAGAGCGGCGTGGTCAGCTCTTCCATCAGCTGCACGTTGTTCTTCACATAGCCCAGTGGCGTGTTCAGTTCGTGGGCGACCCCCGCGACCATCTGGCCGAGGGACGCCATCTTTTCCGATTGCACCAGCTGCGCCTGGGATTCCTTGAGGTCCACCAGTGCCTGGCGCAACACCCGGTTGCGCTGGGCGATGCGCAATTCCATGGCTTTCAGCAGGTCCAGCACCGTGCCGAGTCCCACGTAGCGTCCTTGCTCGTCCACCAGGATGAAATCTTCGGTAATCGGGTACTGCAATTGTGCGGTGACCTGCTTGGCCGCCAGCTCCAGGCCGGAGGCCAGGGCGACGGTCAGCGGTGCCGGATTCATCACATCGACCACCGGGCGGCGCCCCCAGAGATCGCGGCCGAAACGCTGCATGAAGATGTCCTGCAGCGTGTAGCGGCTGACCAGACCCAGCGGCTGTCCCTGCCCGTCCACCACCGGCAGCGAGAGGAAAGCCTTGTGCTCATGGGTCAACAGGCGATCGGCCACATCACTGATGCTCATGTCCGGGGCCAGCGGCTCCACGGTCTTGAGCAGGCGAGCCAGACTGCTTTCGGCTGCCATGATCGATACTCCGGGCTACTGTTGGGTGCCGCGCATTCAAACAGCACCAGATTGCCATCATGTGACAGGTGTCTCAGGCGAGAAACAAATGGCGAGGTCGCCTGGAAGCGACAACACTGAGTTTCGACACCCTTATGGAGCCAATTGCCATGCCCGAAAAAACCGCCGCCCCGATGCCCCGCAAAGGACTGCTGCTTCGCCTGCTGCGCATCCTGGCCTGGCTGTTGATTGTCGTGGCACTGCTGTGCGTGTCGCTCTATCTCGCCTTCGGCCCGGCGCGCCTGATCGACCGGCTGGCGCCGCCTCCACCGACCTTCCCGGAAACCACCATCGAGGCGCCGACGGCCCCGGTCGCCGCAGCGCCGGTGCCGGCTCCAGTGCAGGCCCCTGCTGACTCGCGCGAGTTGGTGACACTGATGTTGGACAGCATCGAAGATATCTGGGGCGAATTCCTCGCCCGTGGCGACTACGCCTACAAGAAACCCAAGGTGGCGCTTTTCGAAGACAGGATCGAAGCACCCTGCGAGCTGACTGGTTCCTTCAGTGGGTCGTTCTACTGCCCGAAAGGCATGCGCCTGTACATCGACCTGGCTTACCTGGACGAACTGCAGAAACGCGCCCCCCAGGTGGGCGACCTCGCCCGCAGCTATGCCGTGGCCCATGCAGCCGCCCACCACGTCCTCAACCTCGTGGGCGCAGTTGGCTGGTTCAAGGAGTACCACCTCGACATCAACCAGGCGAAACGCAGCGAGCGCCTGCAAGAATCCCAGGAACTGGTGGCTGATTGCCTGGTCGGTAGCTGGATCAAGTATGCCCAGCACAAGTACGCCTGGATGAAACCCCAGGACCTGCCAGAGGCCGTGAAGGCCGTGACCGACCTGAGCAAGGAGCGCACGGCCATGCCGGGCAAGCCGAGCATGCTCGACCCTCTGGCGCTGGTCGACGCCGAGACGCGCATGCGTTGGCTGCAAGTGGGCATGGAAACCGGCGACCCCAGGGAGTGCAGCCAGATGCTCACGGAATCGGCAGAGTGACCGGCTGCCGCGTGATCAATGCTCCCTGTGAGGGCGAACCTGAGCTTCGCTTGGCGATTGAAGGCCCCCACAACGCTTCGCCCTCCCAGGTGTGAAGATCAGCCTATGCCGGCTGCTGCCCTCCCATCCGCCGGCTGATGGCCTCGGCCGCCTGGTGCAGACGCTCGGCGGCCGAACCCTGGGTGTCGGCGCGAAATACGCTGGCGGCGCCAACGACGGTGATGACCCCGGCCAGCTTGTTGCCGGTGGCGAACAGTGGCGCCGACAAGGCATTCACGCCCGGCATTAACAGACCATGAACGGGGTGAAGGCCGGTAGCGCGGATCTGCGCCATTTGCTCCTGCAGTTCTGCAACAGCCGGCGCCCCTGGCAACGCCAGCTCCTCGTCGCGCAGGAAGGCGGTTTCGGCTTCAGGCAGGTAGGTGTTGAACACCAGGCCGGTGGACGATCCCAGCAACGGCAGCACTGATCCCACCTGGGTCACCAGGGTCACTGCACGCAAGGCCTGCTCCACATGGACCACGGTCGGTCCCTTGTTACCCCACACGGCGAGGAAGCAGGTTTCGTTCAGCGTGTCGCGCAAGTCCACCAGGTGCGGCATGGAGACCTTCACCACGTCCAGTCGTCCAATGGCGGCCAGGCCTACCAGCAGCGCCTCGCGGCCGAGGCCATAGTGGTTGGTGGTGGCGTCCTGCTCGGCGAAGCCGCTGGCGATCAGCGCCTGCAGGTAGCGGTGCACCTTGCTCGCAGGCATGCCGACGTGCTCGGCCAACTTGGACAACGAGGTGGCCGGCGCCAGTTCGGCGAGCCCCTTGAGGATGTCGGTGCCCACTTCCGCGGCCTGCACCTTCTGTCGCCGCGGTGCGCCCGCGCTGTCGTTCTCGCTCGTCATGTCCTGGCCCTGGTCGGTGTGGAGGGCGCTGTTATAGCTTGACCCCTTTTGGCTTTCAAATTACGTTATGCGTAATCACATTACAAAAACAGAGAGGTCGCCATGGTCTCCCCTACGCAGCTCACTTACCAATCCGGTTTCGATAACGAGTTCAGCAGCGAAGCGCTGCCCGGCGCCCTGCCCGTCGGCCAGAACTCCCCGCAGAAAACGCCCTACGGTCTCTATGCCGAACTGCTCTCCGGCACCGCCTTCACTGTCCCGCGCAGCGAGGCCCGGCGGACCTGGATGTACCGCATCAAGCCGTCGGCCAACCATCCTCGATACCAACGCCTGGAGCGCCAGATCGCCGGCAACCGCCTGGGGCCGGTAACGCCCAACCGCCTGCGCTGGAACCCGCAGGACATCCCCGTCGAGCGCACTGACTTCATCGACGGCCTGCTGACCATCGCCGCGACCAGCGATGCCGAGCAGGCCTCGGGGGTGAGCGTGCACCTGTACCGCGCCAACGCCTCGATGCAACGCGTGTTCTTCAATGCCGATGGCGAGCTGCTGATCGTTCCCGAGCAAGGCCGCTTGCGTATCGCCACCGAGCTGGGGCTGCTGGACGTGGAGCCCCTGGAGATCGCGGTTATCCCGCGCGGTATGAAGTTCCGCGTCGAGCTGCTGGACCCCAGCGCCCGTGGCTATATCTGCGAAAACCACGGAGCCGCGCTGCGCCTGCCGGACCTCGGTCCTATTGGCAGCAACGGCCTGGCCAACCCGCGCGACTTCCTCGCCCCGGTGGCCCATTACGAAGACATCGACGCGCCGGTCACCCTGGTGCAGAAATTCCTCGGCGAACTCTGGGCCACCGAGCTGGACCACTCGCCCCTGGACGTGGTCGCCTGGCACGGCAATAACGTGCCCTACAAGTACGACCTGCGCCGCTTCAACACCATCGGTACCGTGAGCTACGACCACCCGGACCCGTCCATCTTCACCGTGCTCACTTCGCCCAGCGACACCTTCGGTCAGGCCAACGTCGACTTTGTGATCTTCCCGCCGCGCTGGATGGTGGCCGAAAAGACCTTCCGTCCGCCGTGGTTCCACCGCAACCTGATGAACGAATTCATGGGCCTGATCCAGGGCGCCTACGACGCCAAGGCAGAAGGCTTCGCCCCGGGCGGCGCTTCGCTGCACAACTGCATGAGCGCCCACGGACCGGACAACGCCACCACCACCACCGCCATCGCCGCCGATCTGAAACCGCACAAGATCGACAACACCATGGCCTTCATGTTCGAGACCAGCCGTGTGCTGCGCCCCAGCCAGTACGCGCTGGAATGCCCGCAACTGCAGAGCGACTACGATGCATGCTGGGCCGGCATGGCCAAGACCTTCGACAAGGGCAGGATCTGACATGACCCAGACAGACAACCGCCGTAGCTGGATCGCCTCCGCCAACGGCCACCCGGACTTCCCTCTGCAGAACCTGCCGCTGGGTATCTTCAGCCCGTCCAACGCCTCGCCGCGCGGCGGCATAGCCATCGGCGACGCCATCTTCGACCTCAAGGTGGCGAGCGATGCCGGCCTGTTCAGCGGTGAAGCCGCCGAGGCCGCCCGCTCCGCCTGCAGCGACAGCCTGAACGCCTTCTTCGCCCTCGGCGCCTCTGCCCGCCGTGCCCTGCGCGCACAACTGCAGGCGTTGCTGGCCGAAGGCAGCAGCGCCCAGGCGCGCCTGGAAGCCATGGGCCAGGCCCTGCTGCCGAGCGCTTCCACCTGCCGGCTGCACCTGCCGGCCAAAGTGGGCGACTACACCGACTTTTACGTGGGCATCCACCACGCCAACAACGTGGGCCGCCTGTTCCGCCCGGACAACCCGCTGCTGCCCAACTACAAATACGTCCCGATCGGCTACCACGGCCGCGCGTCCACCGTCTGCGTCTCGGGCACTCCGGTGCGCCGCCCCATCGGCCAGACCATGCCGCCTGGCAACGAAGTCCCGAACTTCGGCCCCAGCAAGCGCCTGGACTACGAACTGGAACTGGGCATCTGGATCGGCCAGGGCAACGAGATGGGCGAATCCATCGCCATCGCCGATGCCCAGCAGCACATCGCCGGCTACTGCCTGCTCAACGACTGGTCCGCGCGCGACGTGCAGGCTTGGGAGTACCAGCCGCTGGGCCCGTTCCTGGCGAAGAACTTCGGCACCACGGTATCGCCCTGGGTGGTCACCGCCGAAGCCCTGGAACCCTTCCGTGCCGCGCAGCCGGCCCGCACGGAAGGCGACCCGCAGCCCCTGCCCTACTTGCTGGACGAAGCGGACCAGGCCAAGGGCGCCTTTGATATCGAACTGGAAGTACTGATCCTCACCAAGGCCATGCGCGAGCAGGGCCTGGCGCCACACCGCCTGGCGCTGAGCAACACCCTGAACATGTACTGGACCGTAGCGCAGATGGTTGCCCACCACAGCGTTGGCGGCTGCAAGCTGCAACCGGGCGACCTGTTCGGTTCGGGCACCCTGTCCGGCCCGCAGCCGGAAGCGTTCGGCAGCCTGCTGGAGAGCACCGTCGGCGGCAAACAGGCGATCAGCCTGCCGAGCGGCGAGCAGCGCACCTTCCTGGAAGACGGGGATGAAGTGATCCTGCGTGCCCGCTGCCAGCGCGAGGGTTACCCCAGCATCGGCTTCGGCGAATGCCGCGGGATATTGCTGGCGGCGAAATGAGGTGAGAGTGGGGGCAACCGAATGGTTGCCCCCAGTCTTTTCTAGCGGTGGCTCTTGCCGTCGTTCTTGCTCGACGAAACGCCAGCCTTGCCCAGGCCATCGGAGTTGTGGTCGCCGGGAGTGGTATCGGCAACTGCGCGGGCGTTTGCCAGGCCTCGACTGTCCTTGTCGCGGGCAACGGCAGATGTCGAGTAACCATGGCCATTGTCATCGTTACGCACGCTGCCATAGCGGTTGCCCTTGTCTTCGCCGTTACGGGTCGCCTTACCCGCGTGATCGGCGCTCTTGCCGTAGCCGTGGCCCTTGCCGTCGTGGCTGCCGGCATGACCGCCGCCAACGCCACCACCGAATCCGCCGCCATGGCCACCACCATGCCCGCCACCATTGCCACCGCCGTTCCCACCACCGTTGCCGCCGCCATTGCCTCGGGCATAGGCGGAGTCGACCAGGGATGCACCGCCTGGCAGGACGGTACCCGCCGCAAGGACCATCACACAGGTGGCCGCGGCCAACAGGGTTTTCTTATTGATCAATTTGGAACCTCCACAGGCGCTTTTTCACGATACACGGTGAGACTCCGGGACCTTGCGTCGGTTCAACGCCGAACGACGAGTGGAAGCGCGCATCGGAGCCGGGTTTCCGGGCTTTGAACCGGTTCATGTTTCGGCCAACTCGCAGCAGCAGAATTTCTGCAATAGTTGCGGCACTTGCCCCTGCTTTCGCAGTCCATCAGCAAAGGGAACAGTCCCTCATGGAGACCACGGACATGACCAGAACCCGGACGCTCATCGCAGCACTCACCAGCCTTTCCCTCATCGCCGGATCGCCCGCCCTGCTGGCCGACCCCGGCAAAGGCAAGGGACATGACAAGGGCCACTCCAGTTCTCAAGGCAGCAACTGGTCCGGCGGCCCGCAGGTGGATATCGGCAGTATCCGCATCATCCTCGACGATAACCGCGACTACTGGGGTCCGGCCCAGTCTCTTCCGCCAGGCATCCAGAAAAACCTGGCACGCGGCAAACCGCTGCCGCCAGGGATCGCGAAGAAGCTCGACGGCCGCCTGGTCAGCCGCCTGCCCCACTACGAAGGTTATGACTGGGTCCGCGCGGGCACCGACCTGATCCTGGTGGCCGTAGCCACCGGGATCATCTACGAAGTGCTCCAGGATGTGATGGACTAACGTCCTGCCCCCTATCGGCTATTGCGAAGCCTGCCTGGGTCGATATCGGACTTGCCTGCCAGCAATCGCCCCCGCCCGGATACGCAGGATGGCTATCCCCCATCCTGCAGCACCAGCCATTGCTTCAGGTCGCTTGTTCAACAAGCCACGCCAACCTGTCCCCGCCGCGTATCAGCACCAGCAGATTACTCAGGCCAGGCCTCAGCCAGGTCTTCTGTCACGAGCAGATAACGTCAGTGCCTTGGGGCCGTTGTTGCAGCGGCGACGGGCAGGCCAGCGTCATTTGATGCAATTTTTCTGAATTTAAACCCCAATAACATTCATTAGCCTGCCATCCAGCCAATGCTTAGGATTCCCACCATCCCCGACGCCCGGCCCGGAGTGGTCTGCACACGCAGACCTCCCGAGGAACCGTGCGCGAGAAGAAAACATTTCCATATCCAGGGATGGAACCCCACCCCAGTGGGATTGAGGGGCCCAGGGCCCGTACGAAAGGTCACCGAGCGACGCCTCAGGCGCGAAACCCGTTGGCAGTTTTCGTACAGAGCCTTGCGGTCTCTCCTTTTATCAACTGCCAAGTGTCGTACCCATGCCCCAGAACCCCCTGCGTCTCTGGCTGCAACGCCTGCTGCCGGACGCCAGCACCGCCCCGCCGCGGGAATGGCTGCGTGCCGCCGTTGGCGGCTGCATCGCCGTGGCCCTGGCCACCCTGGCTTGCGTCCATTTTTTCGACATTGACCTGGGACTGCGCCTTGCTGCGCCGTTCGCCGCCTCTTCCGTGCTGCTCTTCGCTGTGACCTCCAGCCCCGTGGCCCAGCCCTGGCCGGTAGTGGCCGGCAATGTGCTAGCGGCTGCCATCGGCCTTCTGGTCGCCCACTGGGGCCTGCCGCTGATGACAAGCGCTGCGCTGGCCTTCGGCATGACCCTGGTGACCATGCAAGCCTTGCGCTGCCTGCATCCACCGAGCTGCGCAATCGCTGTTGGTGCTGCGCTTGGCGGACCTGCCCTCGCAGCCCAAGGTTGGCACCTGTTGCTGCCGGTTCTGGTTGGGTCCCTGCTGCTGGTGGGTACAGCGTTGCTGTTCAACAACCTCTGCGGCTCCACCTATCCGCGCAAAGTCGCTCATCCAGCGATTGGCCCGCACCTGACCGCTGACCCGCGACCAGGCGAGCGTAACGGCATAGCCGACAAAGACCTGGACCGCGCACTGGCCGAGTTCGGAAGCTTTGTCGACGTGACCCGCGACGATCTCCAGCGCCTGCTGCAACTTGCAGAGAAACACGCGCTGCGGCGCAGCATGGGCGACCTGCGGGCGGCGAGTATCATGTCCCGCGATCTGCGTTGCATCAGCCCTCATGCACCGGTCAGCGAGGCGTGGCGGCTGCTCGACCAGCATCACCTGAAAGCCCTACCGGTAGTGGATGACAAGCAGCATCTGGTGGGCATCCTGACCCTCTCCGACCTGCTTGGTCATGCCGCCAGCGCAGCCCCCCGCAACCTCGCCGAACGTTTCCGCGCCCGCCGCGAAGCGCCGGTATCACGCCTGATGAGCCGCCCGGTGCGCTGCGTGGCCGTGGATACACCGGTGGTGGAGTTGGTGTCGCTGCTGTCGGACCAGGGTCTGCATTGCTTGCCGGTGCTGGATGACAGCGGTCGTGTGGCAGGGATCGTCAGCCAGAGCGACCTGATCGCCGCGCTGTACCGTAATTGGTTGCAGGACCTGCATCAGCCGCCGGCATTGCAATTGGCGAGCTGAGTCGAGTAGCCCGGCTGCAATCCGGTAAGCGCGGCGCGAAGCATTCCCGGCTTTCATCCGGGCCATGGTTTGCCTTGGGCGGTGGCTGAGCCTGGCAAAGCCCAACCGGAGTTCAGATCGGGTCCCAGCGCCGGGACCAGTCGATATCTTCGGCCACCACCTCGCGCAATATGTCGATAGCCTGGCGCAACGCCGGAGAATCCTTCTCGCGGGAATAGACCAGGTAAGTGGGATTGGTGAACTCCGGCGCCCTTTCCACACGCTCCAGTTCGCCGCTTTCCAGATGCCCCTGCACCACGCGAGCCCGAAAATAGCCGGAGCCGCCGCACTGCAGGATGTAGTGCAGGGCCAACGGGCCGAGGTTAGTGGCCAGGACGGCGCTGGCCTTCTCCGGCAGCGCGGCATCATGGCGCTGGCGGAATTCCGGCCCCCAATCGTTGTAGATGTACGGCTCAGGGTTACTCGCCGAACGCACCTGGATCAGCTTTTCCTCAAGCAGCAACTCAACCTGCAAGCCCGGCCAGTAATCAGGGCGATAGACCAGGGCGGCATCGAGCAGGCCGCTCTGCAACTGCTGCTGCAGGTGGCCAGCCTCACCCACTTCCGCACGGACTGCATGGGACGGCATGCGCTGGCGCAGACGGATCACCCAGTTGAGCACCAGCGGGCTGCACAGGCTCGTTTCGCCCCCCAGGTTGAGCACGTCGCGATAGCCCTCAGGCAGGGGCAGGTCACGCCGAGCCGCCTCCCAGGTCTGCACCAGTTGATTGGCATAGGCGACGAACACCTCGCCATCGGCGGTCAACCTCGCGCCGGCACGATTGCGCACGAAAAGCCGGCAATCCAGTTGCTGCTCCAGGTTCTGCACCCGCGCCGTGATGGTGGTCTGGGTGACGTGCAGGCGCTCGGCGGCGGCGACGAAGCTGCCGCTGCGGACGATCTCCAGGAAGGTACGCGCCAGGTCGATATCCATGGGCTTGCTCGGGTACTGAAAGGACGGCCGAGTTTAACGGCTGAAAAGCCGAGGTGGATTGCCTGCGGAGGATTTCATTAGCGAAATCGAGCCGGACTTGCGCTTCTCTCAGCCCCGTTCCCAAAGGGAAAGGGGAAACCGGCTACGGACCCACCCATTTCAACAACCGCTCCGCGCAGGTGCGGATTTCCTCGCGCAGCGCTTCCGGCTCGCGCACCTCGAATTCGAAGGACAGCTTCACCAGTTGGCGGGCGAACCAGCTCATGCTGTCGGTTCGGGTGCGCAGCAAAACGCCTTCCTCGACCGGCTCCAGCAGGCCGATGCCGCTGTCCAGTTCTTCGGCGGCCCGGGCGAGACCGCACTTGAGCAGCACTTCCACCGCCGTCGAGCGTGGCAGCTGGGCGATGCTGCCGGTAAGGAAGGCAGCGGCGTCGAAGTCCACTGGGCGTTCGAAGCGGGCGTCCAGCAGTTGCAGCGCCTGCATGCGATCCAGGCGGAAGCTGCGCAAGTCCCGGCGCAGGTGGCAGTAGCCGCTCATGTACCAGCGCCCGGCACGGTAAACCAGGCCGTACGGGTCGGCTTCGCGTTGGCTGTCACTGCCATCGCCGGAGCTGTAGGTGAAGCACACGCGTTGGCGCGCTTGCACGGCGGCGGCCAGGTCCAGCAGCCAGCGCTCGCGGGTGGTCGCCCGTGGCCCTGGCAGGTCGAGGGTGGCCGCTTCGCCGAGGGCACGCAGTCGGGGCTTGAGGTTGGCCGGCATCACCCGCTCGAGTTTTGCACTGGCGCTGGCCACGGCCGGGGCGGCCTGCTCCAACCCGAGGTTCTGCACGGCCAACAGCCCGAGAGACAGGGCCAGGGTTTCCTCGTTGGTGAACATCATCGGCGGCAACTTGAAGCCCGCAACCAGCCGGTAGCCGCCATGGCGGCCGCGCTCGGCGGTCAGGGGAATACCCATCTCCTCCAGGGTGGCGATGTAGCGCCGCAGGGTGCGGCCCTCCACTCCCAGGCGCTGCGCGAGTTCGCTGCCGCTCAGTTGGCCATGGGTCTGCAGCAGCTCCAGTACGGCGAGCACTCGAGTGGTGGGATTGGGCATGGCCAGGACTCCGCACGATCTTTTTTTTCAGGCGAGAATTTAATTAGGACCGAATATAGCCTGATTGAACCTTAAGGTGCTCCCAGAGCCGGCCACTACGGCCTCTCACCACCCCTTCAGGGAGCAAGACTATGGAACCCGTCCTTTTTTATGGCGTGCCGCAAGGCTGTTCGTTCGGCTCGATCGTGGCCCTCGAATGGCTCGGCCTGCCCTACCGCCTGTGCCGCGTGGAAATGCTCGAACAACCCTGGGACCCGCTGTTCGCCCACATCAATCCGTTGAACAAGACGCCCGCCCTGCTGCCGGAAAATGGCCAGGGATTCGGCGAGAGCCTGGCCATACTCCTGCACCTTGCCGGACGCGCACCGGGCAGCGAGTTGTGCCCACCCCAGGGCAGCCCGGAATACGACCGACTGAACCAAATGCTGGCGTATCTGGTAACCGACTTCTTTGGCTCGTTCGCGCCGCTCTGGGCGGCTTACGAGATGGCCGACGGCTCTGACTCCACCAAGGCCGTGTTGCGCAAGAAAGGGACTGAGGATGTCCGGGTGCAATGCGCCTACCTGGACCGCCTGTTGCAAGGGCAAGACTGGCTGCTGGGCGAGCATCGCAGCCTGGCGGACGCCTACTTCGCCGGGGTCAGCCGTTGGGTGGAGTACATGAAGCTGTTCGACCTGGGGCAGGCGTTCCCGCATCTGCAGCGCTACTTGCTGAAGCTGAAGGCTGACCCTGCCATTACCTTCGCCCGCGCCATCGAGGACGGCGAGCCGGCGATCAGCTGTGGCGGCTTCAAGGGGCATGTGACGTTGGCAGAGCTGGCTGCGCGCCTCGCGGCGTAAGCCCATCCCCCCTGCGACGGGGCGTGATGCCCCGTCGCGCCACGGTCAGGGTTGGAGGTCGAACAGGGCGTTGCCGCTTTCCATGTCGAAGGGCGCGGAGAAATGCTCGTGGACGATTTTCCACTGCCCGCCACGTTTGACGTAGCACTGGGTACCGCGCATCCAGCTGGTCTTCACCTCGCCGTCCTGCTCGCCGCCGCAGCGGACCAGGCAATGCAGGAAGGCGACGCTGGTGTCGGCATGGATGGTCGGATCGGCCGGTTCGAAGATTCCGTCGCCACCACACATCTCGGTGCAAAAACGCCAATGCTGCCCATAGGCTTGGAGGCCCTTGAACTGCAGTTTGAGGATGGCATCGAAGGCGATCACGTCATCGGCATAGCAGGCCAGGATGGCATCCACATCCTTTGCGCGGGCCGCCTTCAGCCACTGGTTGAAGACTTCGTGCACTTCCAGTTCGGCAGTAGCCTTGAGGGTTTCGCTGCTCATGATGCATCTCCTCGGGTTCCGGTAAAGGGTTCCGCCGAGCGCGCTGCCGGCGGATTCACGCTTAGTCGTGGGTCGCTGTCCTGCTTCGACACCGCTCCGGTCCAGGCCGACGAGCGGTGCCCTCAACTCTCGAGCTCACGCAGGCGCTTCTCGATGAAGCGTCGCTCGGGTTCCTGGCGTGCCAGCGCCAGGGCACTGCGATAGGCCGCCTGCGCGTCGGCCTTGCGCCCGAGGCGGCGACAGAAGTCAGCACGGGCGGCATGGGCCAGGTGGTAGTCATTCAGCTCACCAGCCTCAAGCAGCGCATCCACCTCAACCAATCCAGCCTCGGGGCCATCACGCATGGCGATGGCCACGGCTCGGTTGAGGGCCACCACGGGCGAGTGCACCAGGCGCTGCAGCACGTCGTAGAGGCCAACGATCCGCCCCCAGTCGGTGCGCGCGGCATCCGCGGCCTGGGCATGTACGGCGGCGATGGCAGCCTGAAGGGCATAGACACCGACGCGCCGGCTGGCCAGAGCCTGGGTCACCAGGGAGAGCCCCTCGGCGATCTGCACCCGATCCCACAGGCTGCGGTCCTGGTCGTCCAGCAGTATCAGCTCGCCATCCTCGGTCACGCGGGCGGCGCGGCGCGAGTCGTGCAACAGCATGAGCGCGAGCAGGCCCATAACCTCCGGGTCCGGCAGCAGTTCGAGAAGCAGACGCGCCAGGCGAATGGCTTCGGCGGACAGATCGGTACGGATCAGCGAATCGCCGGAGGACGCGGAATAGCCCTCGTTGAAGACCAGGTAGATGACCCGCAGGACGTTATCCAGCCGCTCCGGCAACTCGGCGAGGGCCGGCACCTGATAGGGAATGCGCGCGTCGCGGATCTTCGCCTTGGCGCGGACAATGCGCTGGGCAATGGTGGACGGGCTGCTGAGGAAGGCTCGGGCGATTTCCTCGGTCTTCAGGTCGCAGACCTCGCGTAGGGTCAGCGGCACCTGGGCGTCCGCCGGCAGTGCCGGGTGACAGCAGGTGAAGATCAGCCGCAGGCGGTCGTCTTCCACATCCTCACCCCCTTCGGAGGCGCTGGCGGCCTCCTCCAGCTCATCCACCAGGTGGCGCTTGGAGGCATCGAAGCGGGCGCGTCGGCGCAGGCTGTCGATGGCCTTGAAGCGCCCCGCCGATACCAGCCAGGCGCGCGGGTTGGCCGGCATGCCATCCCGTGGCCACTGCTGCACGGCAGCGATGAAGGCGTCGTGCAGGGCTTCCTCGGCCAGGTCGAAATCCCCCAACAGGCGAATCAGGGTAGCCAGCACGCGACGCGAGTCGCTGCGGTAGATCGCCTCGACCCGCTGGCGCAGTTCAGCCTCGTCCATCAGGCCCTCCGTGTCTTCACGAGGCGGCACCCAGCGTAGGTCGAACCTCAGGCTCGCGTACTGGACGCACCTCAATGCAGCCCAGGCGTCCCGGCGGAATCCTGGAGGCAATCTGCAGGGCTTCGTTGAGGTCACGCGCCTCGATCAGATAGAAGCCGCCGAGCTGTTCCTTGGTTTCAGCGAAGGGGCCGTCGGTCATGGATACTCGCCCGCCCTGCATGCGCAGGGTGGTGGCGGTACGCACCGACTCCAGGGCATTGGACGCCAGGTAGTGGCCGCTGGCGGCGAGCTGTTCGGTGTAGTCGATGCATTCGCCGGCGATGGCCTGGTAATCGGCATCGGTCAGGGTGGCGAGCTTGGCTTCCTCGATATAGATCAGGCACAGGTATTTCATCGTGGGTTCCTCGGGTGGCTGCTGGGTACTGACACCCATTGGTCGTTCGGCCGCGACGGGAATCGACAAGGCCGACGGAAAATTCCGTTCTTCGCCAGGATGGGGCGCTACGGGTTTTCGTCGTCGAATGAGGAAGGATAGCCGCGAGAATCCGCCCGGCCTGCCCAGGGGCCGAGCGGTTCGTAGCAGACTATTTCTCGGCGGCGGCCTTGAGGTTGATCAGGCCCTGGTCGAACTTGCTGCCGACCAAGTCATCCATGTCGAAGAACACCTGCATCAGCCGGTGCGTATAGGGCGAAGGCCCGTACATGGCCCAGGTGACCTGGGTGCTGCCATTCTGCGGCTGCAAGGTGAATTCGGCGGTGTTGTGGGCCTCGAAGGGCATCTGGAAGTCCAGCTTGATCTCCACCTTCGATGCCGGCTCGCTCCGGGTGATCTCCATGCTACCGGTGCCCACCTCGTTATTGCCCTGCCAGGCATAGACCGCACCCACCCCCTCCTTCGGGCCGCTGTAACTGCGCTTGAGCGCCGGGTCGATCTTCTCCCAGGGTGACCAGGCCTTCCACTGGTGCAGGTCGTTGATCAGGGGGAAGACCTTTTCCGGCGGCGCGGCAATGGTGGTCGTGCGTTCGATGCGGAAGTGATCCGGGCTGATCGCGGCGTATCCCAGCACGCCGATTATCGCGACAACGATGATGGCAACGATAGCTTTGAACATGGCGCCCTCCAGGGGCTTGCGGGCGGGTGGACTGGCACTTGGGCAGTACAGCTTGAACAAGGTTAGCCGCTCTGCGCGGCGGTGCCCGGTAGCGTGATATGGCGCGCCAGCTCCTCGAACAGGGTGGTGACCGAACGCAAGGCCCGGCAGTCCGGCCGGGTCAGCAGCCAGAGCGCGCTGGCGCAGCCGGGCAGGTCGCTTTCCAGGATCTGCAGGCCCGGCTCGCCACGTACCAGGAACTCCGGGAGCGCCGCCACGCCGAGGCCGGCGTGCACCAGTTGCGCCACAGACAGCATGCTGTTGCAACGGTAGGCTGGCTGCACCTCGGGGTGACGTTGGCGGCGCCAGACCAGACTGGGGTGGTTAGGCAGGAAATCGTCCGGGGCAATCCAGCTCATTCGCGTCGGGTCGCGTTCGGGCACGCGTGCCAGGTAGCTGTCCGCCGCGCAGAGCACGTAAGGCACAGGGCCCAGGCAACGGCCCACCAGATGACCAGGCGGTGCGGTGGTCAGACGCAGGGCGACATCAGCGTCGCGGCGGCTGAGGTTGGCGAAATCGTTGGAGGTGGTCAGCTCCAGTTCCAGTGCAGGATAGGCCGGCATGAAGCGCGCCAGGGCGGGCAGTAGCAGACCATGGAGCACGGCATCCGTGCAGGTCAGGCGCAGGGTGCCGCTGACCGCCTCGCGCCCCTGCTCCAGCCCCAGACGCGCGGCCTCAAGCGCCCGCTCCGCCAGCTCGGCCTGCTGCGCCAGCAGTTGTGCCACCGCATTGGGCAGGTAGCCGGCGCGGCTTTTCTCGAACAGCACGCTGCCCAATGCCTGCTCCAGGCGACGCAGGGAACGGAACACGGTGGAGACATCCACCTTGAGCTGCTCGGCGGCCCGCGCCAGGGTGCCGCCACGAACCAGCGCCAAGACCAACGCGAGGTCAGCGTGATCAATGCTGTATTGCGTCACTGCAATCTCACCTTGCCAGTTCGCCAATATTGATTGCTTCTACGCAACTATATAGTTCGCCTGAGCGGGCGCAAGCCGTGCCCGGCATGGGAGGACAGAGATGAAGCAATTGCGCATCGGCCTGATCGGCGACAGGGACGACGGCATTACCGCACACCGCGCCATTCCACGCGCCCTGGAGCTCGCCGCGCAAGCCACAGGCCGGGCGCTGGAAGGTGTCTGGCTGGCCACCGACCGCCTCGGCGAAGCCCGCCTGGACGACTACCAGGGCCTTTGGTGCGTCCCGGGCAGCCCCTACCGCGACACCGAGGGCGTACTGGAGGCCATCGCCCATGCGCGTTGCAATGCCCGGCCCTTTCTCGGTACCTGTGGTGGCTTCCAGCACACACTGTTGGAGCATGCGCGCCATGTGCTGGGCTGGACCGACGCGGAACACGCCGAAAACACGCCCGATGCACCGCGCGCGGTGATCAGTCCCCTGCCCTGCGCCTTGCGGGAAACCCTGGAACGGGTGCAGTTGCTGCCCGGCTCGAAACTGGCCCAAGCCTATGGCGCGCATGAAGCGTTCGAGGGCTACTTCTGCGGCTACGGCCTCAATCCCGACTTCCGCGAAGCACTCACCCAGGGGCCACTGAAGGTTGCTGCCACCGATGCCCTTGGCGCCGTGCGGGCGGTGGAGCTGGACGGCCATCCCTTCTTCGTGGCCACCCTGTTCCAACCGGAGCGCGCCGCACTGATCGGCCGCCTGCCGCCGCTGGTACGCGCCTTCGTCAACGCCTGCCAGGAGATCGCCTGATGATTGCTCGCACACCCGAGCCGCCGTACTACGCGGTGATCTTCAGCTCCCTGCGCAGCGAGACGGAACAGGATTACGCCGCCACTGCCGAGCGCATGCTGAAGCTGGCCCGCGACCAGCCAGGCTTCCTGGGCGTGGAATCCGCGCGGGGCAGCGATGGGCTGGGGATCACGGTGTCCTACTGGCGTAGCGAAGAGGAAATCTGCACCTGGCGAACCCAGGCCGAACACCGGGAAGCGCAGCGGCGCGGCCGCGAACAGTGGTATCGGGCGTTTCGTACGCGAGTGGCCTATGTGGAGCGGGAATCCGGAATGGGCTGAACGCAGGCCCGTGCCAATGGCAACGCCCCACAGCTCCCCGCCCTTGGCGCCACCATAAAAAAGCCCCGCCAGATGGCGGGGCTCAATCAAAGGAGCGGAAACCCGTGTCTTCTTAGAACACGTATTGGGCACGGAAGACCATGCCGTCGCCGTCGTCGTCGCCCACCGAGTTGGTGGCGTTGTCCACTTTGGTCGTGACGTAGTAGCCGCTGAGCTTGACGGCTTCGTTGGCGTACCAGTTCACACCCAGGTTGTGCACCTTGGCTTCGACGTCGTCGATGGTGGCGAAGGCGCCATTGTCGTCTTCAGCGCTGATGTTGTCGTAGCGGTAGAACACTTCCCAGGCGCCGATCTGCTTGTTGGACGGCTTGATCTTGTCGAACTTGCCGAGTTTGTAGTCGCGGGCTTCGCCGGTCAGCGTGTAAGCAACCTGCACGTAGTAACCATCGGCGTCGATGTCTTCACGGTTGGCTGCCTTGGCTTCAACTTCGCGCTTGAGGTATTCGCTCTGAATGGAGAACGGACCCGCAGCGAAGGCGGCTTCCAGGCCAAATGTGCTGTCGTTGTCGTAAGCACCGACCGGGGTGTTGTTGGCACCGGCCAGAACCAGGCGGTTGCCGTTGCTGCCGGCGTCCTGGCCACCTTCGGTGCTCACACCGCGGATGCCCAGGCGGCTGCGGATACGACCATCGAAGGACGTGTCC
The DNA here is from genome assembly GCF_029871195.1 of Pseudomonas sp. BN415. NCBI lineage: Bacteria > Pseudomonadati > Pseudomonadota > Gammaproteobacteria > Pseudomonadales > Pseudomonadaceae > Pseudomonas > Pseudomonas sp. BN415. The sequence continues at coordinate 25,939 of NZ_SSOK01000016.1, read as the reverse complement.
TGCAGGTCGCGGGTTGCGTAGTTCACGCCGAAGTGCAGCACATTGCCAGCTTCGTGCATGGGGGCGAACACACCGCGCAGGTTGAACTGCTTGACGCTGTCACCGTCTTCGTCACGGTTGGTGGCGTCGTTGGCCATGAGGCCGGCGGAACCGTAGAGGGAAGCACCGAAGGTGCCGGAAGCCTGTACGCCCATGCCACCGTTGTGGTTGTTCACGTAGTCGGCCAGGTCATACGCAGCGGTACGTTCCTGGGCGGTGACCCACTTGGAGCTGGTGGCTTTTTCCAGGCCGAAGTCGGGGTCGAAACGCCCCATCTTGATCACCACCGGCTGGAAGCCGGTGTAGGCGATGGAGGCTTCGTCGAAGTAGCCGTCGTCAGCCTTGGCGTCGCCGCCGGCGTTGTGGGAGAAGTCGTAGTTGATCTGGTAGGCCCAGTCGGTGAAGGCAACACCGCCCAGTTCCAGGAAGGCGCGACGGAAGTAGCCGGCGTCGGCGGTATCACCGTTCACGGTGTAGAAACCATCGAAGCGGCTGTAGTCAGCCTGCAGACGACCACCCAGTTTGAAGCTGAAGGCCTTGTCGGTGGTGCCGACTTCCAGGCCGCCTTTGGTCTTGACGACGATATCGGCCCCGTCAGTGGTAACGGTACCGGCGAAAGCCTGGGCGGAAATGGCCAGGGCCATGGCGCTGGCGGCAAAACCGGCGAAGTGCTTACGGATCATCGAAGGGTTCCCCTATTGGTCTTTAGCGTTAGAAAACACGAGAGCGTCTGGGCTCGTCGGTGCTGGAGGGGAATCTTGGCGGCGGGTTATTTCAGCTCAGTTGCTTCTATATAAATATTTTGTGACAACGGAACTTTTTTACTTCGAATTTTCATAAGCAACGAAACGCTCTGGAACGGGCCTTCCAGCCAGTTCCAGTGGTTTTTTTGCAGGAGATGGCGCTAAAAGCGGCGGGTTGCGGAAATCGCGATTCGCGACTACCCGCTCCGATCCAATGATCGAAAGGCCTAGAGGGAGTCGCGGCGTTTCTGCGCCAGGTGCGTGGCCAGGTCATCCACTTCGGCACCCTGGCTTTCGGGCATAAGGCGGACAACGGCCTGGGTCAGCTTCATCTGCTTGATGAAGCGCCGGCAGTTGCGGCAGAGCATCAGGTGACGGCGCACGGCCATGCGCTCACGGAAGTTCAACTCGCCATCGAGCAGGCCGCTGGAGCGGGCAACCAGTTCCTTGCACGTCAGCATTGGCCTGTCTCCTCGAAATGTTCCAGCGTGGTGAACAGCTTCAAGCGTCCGCGATGCAGCAGCACCCGGACATTGGAGAGCGATATCTCCATTAAATTACAGATTTCTTCCAACTCGAGCCCCTGACGCTCACGCAGCAACACGACACTGCGCTGCATCTCCGACAGGCTGAGCAGGGTCTTTTCCAGGCACTCGCGCAGTTCCTCTTCGGTCAACAGGGCCTCGGGCGAGTCTTGATGCCAGGCGGGAACCGTGGCGGCCCAGTGGCCGTCCTCGGAAAATCGCGCGTCATCCACCGTCCCGTGGGGTGCGGGCAGGTCGTCGAGCAGAACTTCACGTCGGCTTTGCCTGAGCCGGCTGCGGGCGGTGTTGGCGACGATGGTCAGTAGCCAGGTCTTGAGGCTGGAGCGCTGCTGGAAGCCGTTCAGGTTGCGCACCACGGCCAACCAGGCGTCCTGCACGACTTCGTCGGCGAGACGCGAGCCAACGATGGCGTAGGCGACCGCGCGCATGGCGCCCTGGTAGGCGCCAATCAGCTCGCGATAGGCGCCCTGCTCCCCGGCCAGCAGCCGGGGTAGCAGGTCAGCGTCGGCCGGGTGATTCATCAGTGCTTGCGCAGGATCACGCTACCGATTGAGTAACCGGCGCCGAAGGAGCTGAGCACACCGAGCGCGCCGCTGGGCAGGTCGTCCTGGTGTTTGTGGAAGGCGATCACCGAGCCGGCGGAGCTGGTGTTGGCATAGGTGTCGAGGATCACCGGCGCCTCGCTGGGCTCGGCATCACGGCCCAGTAGCTTGCGGGCGATCAGCAGGTTCATGTTGAGGTTGGCCTGGTGCAACCAGAAGCGCTTCACGTCGCCGACATTGAGTTTGTTCTCGCCCAGATGGGCGGCAATCAGCTCGGCGACCATCGGGCAGACGTCCTTGAATACCTTGCGGCCTTCCTGGACGAACAGCTTGTCGCGCGTGCCCACACCCTCTTCGGCGGCGCGGTTGAGGAAGCCGAAGTTGTTGCGGATGTTGTTGGAGAACTGGGTCAGCAGCTTGGTCCCGACTACGTCGAACTGGTGCTTGGAGGTGGCCTGGTCGGCACGTTCGATGATCACGGCGGTTGCGGCATCACCGAAGATGAAGTGGCTGTCGCGATCGCGGAAATTCAGGTGACCGGTGCAGATTTCCGGGTTGACCATCAGGATGGCGCGAGCCTGGCCGGTCTGCACGGCGTTGGTAGCGGCCTGGATGCCGAACGTCGCCGAGGAGCAGGCGACGTTCATGTCGTAGCCGAAACCATTGATGCCCAGGGCGGCCTGCACTTCGATGGCAACGGCTGGATAGGCGCGCTGCAGGTTGGAGCAGGCGACGATCACACCATCGATATCGGCTGGAGTCTTGCCGGCGCGCTCCAGGGCCTGCTTGGCCGCGGCCACGGACATCTCGCAAAGGATGCCCCACTCGTCATTGGAGCGCTCAGGGATGCGTGGCACCATGCGCTTGGGATCGAGGATACCGTCCTTGTCCACCACGAAACGGCTCTTGATGCCGGACGCCTTCTCGATGAACGCCACGCTGGATTCGGCCAGGGGCTCCATCTCGCCACGCTCGATGGCGGCGGCGTTTTCGGCATTGAACGCCTGCACGTAGGCATTGAAGGATTCCACCAGCTCTTCATTGGAGATGCTGTTGGGGGGGGTGTACAGGCCGGTGCCACTGATCACGACGTTGTGCACGGTCGATCCTCTCGATACTGGGCCGCTCGCTCGAACGGCCGGTTCAGGCAGTCAGCCACCGGCCCAGGCGGCCGGCAGCGGAAAATGGTCGTCCCGCAAGGCGGGAAGGAACAGCAAACAAGGTGGAGGCCGCAACACGAACATCCTTTGCCGTGCCCCGCCGACGCCCTTGGCGCCAGTCGGCGATCTCGCCGGAATTCTCTGGGCGGGTGCCCCACTTTCTTATCCAGATGCGAAGGGTAACGCCAGAAACGACGGCTGGCGACGGGGACTTTCGCCAAATCATCGGCGAAGTGACGAGAATAATCGGTCAGTTTGCGACCTTGAGGTGACAAAGCGTAGCAACACCTCGCCCGGCGAGAAGGGACGCCGTGGCCAGGGCTCGCTCGGACTGGCTGCTGACATTGAGCGGGCAACTCGCCTGCGCCCCTTGCCTACTGGCCCTGGATGCTCTGGGGCGCGTAGCTACCGGCCGGGAAAGACACAGCCCGGACTCGGGCCGGCGGGAGTTCGAACCGGGTTGGTGGGGTTTTCCGCCGCCGCTGCGAAGGGTAAGGTGCACGGCTCTCGCAACCGGCAAATGGAGCGCCTCGATGAGCTTGTACGGCACCTATGACCCGCAGAACGTCTTCGCCCAGATCATTCGCGGCGAAGCCCCCTGCTACAAACTCTTTGAGGACGACGACGTGCTCGCCTTCCTCGACATCTTCCCGCAGTCCTTCGGCCACACCCTGGTGATCCCCAAGCGCTCGGCAGCGCGCAACATCCTCGATATCGAGACCGATGCCCTGGCCAAGGTCATGGCCGTGGTGCAACGGCTGACCCACGTGCTGGTGAAGGAGCTGGAACCCGCCGGCGTTCAGGTGGCGCAGTTCAACGGCGCGCCCGCGGGCCAGACCGTTTTCCATATCCACATGCACATCGTGCCGCGCTTCGAAGGTGAGTCGCTGGGTATCCACGCCAGCAAGAAGGCTGACCCGGCGGAGCTGGAAGCGCTGCAGGCACGCTTGCTGAAACATCTGCAGTAATCACCGGCAGACGTAAGGTGGAAGTCGCCTGCCACTTCCACCTTCGGAGCCATTGCAGACCGGCATGGGTGGATCGGTGAAGCGGGACCCACCCGACGGTTGGACTTACTCCGAGCAGGCCGTATTCAGTTGCCGTAGCCCTTCACCGCCTCCAGCCAGGCGGGTTCGAGGCGGTTCTGCTCAACCTCCAGCCCTTGCGCTTCCATCGCTTCGCGGTGCTGGTCGATCTCGCGCACATGGTGGTTGAGGTCGGCGCTGTTGCCGTCCAGTTGGTGCATCTGGGTCAGGCCCAGGTGATAGAAGCGCAGCAGCTTCATCGCCGCCGGATCACCGGCCGCCACGCCGACCTTGACCTTGTGCATGACGTTGGTAACGCGCATCAGGCTGCGCTTGAGCTGCCAGCCGTAGACCGCCGGCGCCATCCAGGGCCGCGGCCACAACTGAATGCGCACCACACCAACGGTAAGCGCCAGCCCGGCCAGCACGCCGATCAGGTTCCAGCGAAAATTGTCACCGCCGGGCGTACCGAACACCTTCACGCAGAAGGTGGAAAGCAGCAGCGCCAAGGCAATGAACAGGCCGGCGACCACCAGGGTGATGCGACGGGTCTGCTGGCGGTAGAGCTCGGGGCTCATGGGACGGATTTCGAAGGGGCTCATCAGGCTTCTACCTGGCTCCATTGTTTGTTGAGACGTTTGTCGGAAACCGGCATGCGCGTTCCGAGTTGCTGGGCGAACAGCGATACGCGGTATTCCTCCAGCATCCAGCGGTAGAGCACCAGCTCGGGGTCGCGCTTGCCTTCCTGGGCATGCTTGGCCAGGCGTGCCCGGTATTGCTCCCAGTAGCCGGCGATCTCGCCCGACCAGACGCGGTCACGCTGCAACTGCGCGGCTATCTTGTCGAAGCGCTGTTCGATGGCCTTGAGGTAGCGCGGCAGCTCCTTCAGCCATTCCGCCGGCGTTTCCCGGACGAACCCCGGATAGACCAGGTTGGCCAGCTGCGCCTTGATGTCGTTCAACGCAACCGCCTGGGCCAGGTCGATGCGGCCCTTGAAGCGTTTCTGCAGGCCATGCCAAAGCTTGAGGATTTCCAGGGTCAACCGCGCCAGGCGCTCGGCATGCTCGGCCCAGGCGCCGCGTTTTTTCTCGGCCAGTGAGGCCAGGGCCGCGCCGTCACGGGGCAGGCTGGCTTCGCCGTCGAGGATGCAGCTGTCCAGGCTGGCCAGGAGGATGTCCTCCACCAGCGCATCGACGCGCCCCATGTCGCGGTACAGCAGGCCGAGGTCAGTGAGGCCGGGCAGCTTGCCGCGAAGGAACTTGGCGGTTTCCGCCAGTTGCTGCAGCAGCAGGCGTTGCAGCGCGCGGCGGTGCTGCCAGTCGGCTTCGGCCTGGGTCGGGAAGCGGCTTTCCTTGACGCTGCCGCCCTCCTCCACCAACGCCGGGTACACAGTCATGGAAAGGCCGGCGACCTTCTGCTGGGTCTTCTCCGCGACCTGGGCAAAGCCCTTGGCTTCCACTGGCTTCTGCTCTTTCTGCGCCTGCGGGATGGCGAGTGCCGCCTGACTGGCTTCGGCAAAACGGGCGGTGATCTCGACCAGATCGCGGCCTTCGCCAAGAAACTTACCGCGGGCGTCCACCACTTCCAGGTTCATTTTCAGGTGGTTTTCCAGTTGGGCAGCGGCCTCCACCCAGGCTTCCTCGGGCACGCGGGCCCCAGTCATGCGTTGCAGCTCGCGGCCGAGGGACTCGGGCAGCGAGCCCTGTGCGAACACCAGCTTGGCCAGCGCCGCCTTGACGAAATCCGGCACCGGCACGAAGTTCTTGCGGATGGCCTTGGGCAGATTGCGCACCAGGGCCACGCACTTGGCTTCCAACAGGCCCGGCACCAGCCATTCCAGGCGCTCAGGCGGCAGTTGCGGCAACAGCGGCGCCGGCACTCGCAGGGTCACGCCATCGCGTGGATGGCCCGGTTCGAAGTGGTAGGACAGCGGCAGCTCCAGTTCACCCAGGTGCAGCGTGTCCGGGTACTGCGCGGCGGTGACTTCGCGGGCTTCGCGGGCCAGCACGTCTTCCTCGCGCATGATCAGCAGGTTCGGGTTCTTCGCCCGCTCGCGCTCGTACCAGTTCTCGAAGCTGGCGGTCTGGTAGATATCCGCCGGCAGGCGCGCTGCGTAGTAGGCGAAGAGGGTTTCCTCATCGGCGAGAATGTCGCGACGGCGCGCCTTGGCTTCCAGTTCGTCGAGCCGCTCCAGCAGTTGGCGATTGGCGGTGAGGCACTTCGCCTTGCTATTGATCTCGCCACGCACCAGGCCTTCGCGGATGAACAGCTCGCGGGAGACCTCCGGGTCCACCGGGCCGTAATGCACGGCGCGACGACCGACGATGATCAGGCCATAGAGGGTGATCTGTTCATAGGCCACTACCTGCCCGCGGCGCTTCTCCCAGTGGGGCTCCAGGTGGTTCTTCTTGACCAGGTGACCGGCCAGGGGCTCCAGCCAGTCCGGTTCGATCTTCGCCACCATGCGTGCGAACAGCTTGGTGGTTTCCACCAGTTCGGCGGCCATGATCCATTGCGGGCGCTTCTTCGCGATGGCGGTGCCGGGGTGAATCCAGAAGCGCCGCTGGCGTGCACCCAGATAGTCACCGTCTTCGGTCTTATGGCCGATCTGGCTCAGCAGGCCGCAGAGGATGGCCTTGTGCACCTTGGCGTAATCGATGCTGCGCAGTTGCTGTTCGGCCTTGCCGGCGGCATCACGCGGATTTTCGGCAGGACCGCTTTTCGTAGGATGGCGCTGAGCGGAGCGATGCCCATCGTTTCGGGCGGCATGGGTGTCGCTTCGCTCCACCCGTCCGACCTGAGGCTTGGACTTGCCTCCGTCCGGGAAGAGTTTCAGCTCGCGGCAGATGAGCACCAGTTGGCGGTGCGCGTCGCGCCATTCGCGCAGGCGCAGGTAGTTGAGGAAATTCTTCCGGCACCAGGTACGCAAGGCATTGGAGCCCAATGCCTGGCGCTGCTCCTCAAAGCCGCGCCAGAGGTTGATCAGTGCCGCGAAGTCGGAGTCCACATCCTTCCACTGCGCATGGGCCTGGTCGGCGGCCTGCTGACGCTCGATCGGACGCTCGCGCGGGTCCTGCACCGACAGCGCGGCGGCCACGATCAGGACTTCATCAAGGCTGCCCTGGCGGGCGCCTTCCAGCACCATGCGGCCCAGGCGCGGGTCGATGGGCAGGCGCGCCAGCTGGCGACCGATGGGGGTGAGCTGGCTCTCGCGATTGACCGCCGAAAGCTCCTGCAGCAGCGTGAAGCCGTCCTTGATCGCCTTGCCGTCTGGCGGCTCGATGAAGGGGAAGGCTTCGATATCGCCCAGGCGCAGGTGCAACATCTGCAGGATTACCGCCGCCAGGTTGGTGCGCAGGATCTCCGGATCGGTGAAGGTCGGGCGGGAGAGGAAGTCTTCCTCGCTATAAAGACGCACGCAGATGCCCGGCTCGACCCGGCCGCAACGGCCCTTGCGCTGGTTGGCGCTGGCCTGGGATACCGCTTCCACCGGCAGGCGCTGGACCTTGGCGCGATAGCTGTAGCGGCTGATGCGCGCCGTACCGCTGTCGATCACGTAGCGGATGCCCGGGACCGTCAGGGAGGTTTCCGCGACGTTGGTGGAAAGGACGATCTTGCGGCCCGCCATGGGCTGGAAGATTTTCTGCTGTTCCGCTGGAGTCAGCCGGGCGTACAGCGGCAGGACTTCGGTGTGGCGCAGGTTGGCCTTGCGCAGCACATCGGCACAGTCGCGGATTTCCCGCTCGCCGGGGAGGAACACCAGCACGTCGCCGGGACGCTTGCCCACTTCACGTTCGTGAGCGGCGATCTCGTCCAGGGCGCGGAGGATGCCCTGGTCCACGGAGAGGTCATCGAACAGTGCTTCACCATCTTCGTCCACCTCGGCGGCCAGCGGCCGGTACCAGGTGTCCACCGGGTAGGTCCGGCCAGAGACTTCAATGATGGGCGCGTCGTTGAAGTGCTTGGAAAAGCGTTCGAGGTCGATGGTCGCGGAGGTGATGATCAGCTTGAGGTCAGGCCTGCGCGGCAGCAGCGTCTTGAGGTAGCCGAGGAGGAAGTCGATATTCAGGCTGCGCTCGTGGGCCTCGTCGACGATGATCGTGTCGTAGCGTTCGAGGAAGCGATCATGCTGGGTTTCCGCCAGCAGGATGCCGTCGGTCATCAGCTTGATCAGGCTGCGCTCGTTGGACTGGTCCTCGAAGCGGACCTGGTAGCCCACCAGTTCGCCCAGCGGGCTGCCGATTTCCTCCGCCACCCGGGTCGCCACGCTGCGTGCCGCCAGCCGACGCGGCTGGGTGTGGCCGATCAGGCCGTGGGTACCGCGGCCGATTTCCAGGCAGATCTTCGGCAACTGGGTGGTCTTGCCCGAGCCGGTCTCGCCAGCAATCACCAGCACCTGGTGCTTTTCCAGCGCCGCCTTGATCTCGTCGCGCTTGGCGGCGATGGGCAGGGCGTCGTCGTAACGCATCACCGGCACGCTGGCGCGCCTGGCCTCGACTCGCGCGATGGACGCCTGGAAACGCTCGACCCACTGCGCCAACTTGGCGTCATCCGGGTGCTTGCGCAACTCATGCAGCTGCCGGCGCAGGCGATGCCGGTCGGCGCCCATGGCCTGTTCAAGGCGTTTGAGGAGTTGTTCGGGGCTGGGGGATTGCTCGCTCATCGGGTCCGCTGATTCTGCTGTCGTTTTCGCCAAGGGCGGAATTGTCGCAGATTTCCGGCGAGAGCCTGTAGGGCGCCATGCAGTGCTTAGAATGAGTAAAGCTTGCGAAACCCATCGCCCCTCCGCCGGTGGGTATCGCTTCGCTCAACCACATCCTACAAAAGCGCCCCTGATGCAGTAGTTAGCCCGGATGCACTCCGGGCTAACGACTAGCAACGTAGGATGGGTCGGGCGGCGTTCCGCAAGCTTGCGAAACCCATCAACCGTGGTCCGCATGGGTTTCGTACCTCAACCCATCCTGCGGCTCTTTCGCGAATGATTTCGCTCTCACACTTTTTCCGGCCTGAAACGACAAGGCCCCGCGAGTGCGGGGCCTTGTCGTGCGGGGCGGGATCAGACCTTGGCCGTTTCCTGCTTCGCCTTGAGCTTCTTCAACTCTTCGTCGCGCAGCTCGCGGCGCAGGATCTTGCCGACGTTGGTGGTCGGCAGCGCGTCGCGGAACTCGATGGCGCGCGGCACCTTGTAGCCGGTGACGTTGCTGCGCATGTGCTCCATCACCTGTTCCTTGGTCAGGCTGACGCCCGGCTTGGCGACCACGAACATCTTGATCGCCTCGCCGGATTTCTCGTCCGGCACGCCGACGGCGGCGCACTGCAGCACGCCCGGCAGGGTCGCCAGCACATCTTCCAGTTCGTTGGGATACACGTTGAAGCCGGAGACCAGGATCATGTCCTTCTTGCGGTCGACGATGCGCATGTAGCCGTCGTCCTGGATCACTGCCACGTCGCCGGTCTTCAGCCAGCCTTCGGCATCGAGCATTTCATCGGTGGCTTCCTGGCGCTGCCAGTAGCCCTTCATGACCTGCGGGCCTTTCACGCACAGCTCGCCGGGCGCGCCCAGGCCAACGTCTTTGCCTTCGTCGTCCACCACCTTGCACAGGGTGGAAGGCACCGGAATGCCGATGGTGCCGATCTGGATGTTCTGGAAGGGGTTCACCGATACCACCGGGCTGGTTTCGGTCATGCCGTAACCTTCGCAGATGGCACAGCCGGTGACCTGCTTCCAGCGCTCGGCAGCGGCCAGTTGCAGGGCCATGCCGCCGGATAGGGTCAGCTTCAGTGCGGAGAAGTCCAGCTTGCGGAAGTCCTCGTTGTTGCACAGGGCGACGAACAGCGTGTTCAGGCCGACGAAACCGGTGAACTTGAACTTCGCCAGTTCCTTGGTCATCGACGGCAGGTCGCGCGGGTTGGAGATGAGGACGTTGTGGTTGCCGGTCAGCATCATCGCCATGCAATGGAAGGTGAAGGCATAGATGTGATAGAGCGGCAGCGGGGCGATGAGGATCTCGCAGCCTTCCTTCAGGTTGGCGGCCATCAGCGACTTGCACTGCAGCATGTTGGCGATCAGGTTGCGGTGGGTCAGCATCGCGCCCTTGGCCACGCCGGTGGTGCCACCGGTGTATTGCAGCACGGCGATGTCGCCACTCTGTGGGCTGGCTTCGTTGACGGCACGGCCACGCCCTTTGGCCAGGGCATCGTTCAGCTTGACCGCCTTGGGCAGGCTGAACGGCGGCACCATCTTCTTCACGTGCTTGATCACGGCATTGACCAGCAGGCGCTTGAGGACCGGCAGCAGGTCGCCGACTTCGGTGACGATGACGTGTTTCACGCCGGTCTTGGGCAGCACGTCTTCAGCCAGGTGGGCCATGTTGGCCAGGCACACCAGAGCCTTGGCGCCGGAATCGTTGAACTGGTGCTCCATTTCCCGCGCGGTGTAGAGCGGGTTGGTGTTGACCACGATCAGGCCGGCACGCATGGCGCCGAAGACGACTACCGGGTACTGCAGGATGTTCGGCAGTTGCACGGCGATGCGGTCGCCAGGCTTGAGGTCGGTGTGGTTCTGCAGGTAGGCGGCGAAGGCGCCGGAGAGTTCGTAGAGCTCACCGTAGGTGAGGGTCTTGCCCAGGTTGCTGAATGCGGGCTTGTCGGCAAAGCGTTGGCAGGACTCCCTCAATACCGCCTGGACGTTGGGGTATTGGTCGGCGTTGATCTCGGCAGGAACGCCCGCTGGATATTTGTCCTTCCAGAAGTTTTCGGTCATGGAGGCCCACTCCTAAGCAACAGCTGATTTCACTGCCCTCAGAGGAGCAGTTGTTTGTTGTGTTCTGTGCGATTGTGCGCCCGTCCGGGCAAAAAAACGCGCCGAGATTAACAGCTTTACCAAGGGCCCACCAGCACCAAACCAGCCCCAGCCAGTCATGAAAGTGACCAAAACAGTGCAATTCAGTCACCTTTCGAGTCCAGACTCTAATTCACCGACAAACGGCGTATTTCGGGGCTTTCACGGGTTCTGGGAAGCGTGATGAGCGAATCGGACAAGGCGTCCGGGCCGGAAGGCGGGTCACACACGGGTGGGGAAGAGCGAGGGCAGGACGGAGGACCCGCCCTGCCCTTTTCGGTCAGGCGATGTCGCGCAGCTCGCGACGCAGGATCTTGCCTACCGGGGTCATCGGCAGGGCGTCCTTGAGCACGATGTGCTTGGGCACTTTGTAGCCGGTGAAGTTTTCCTTGCAGTAGGCCTTCAGCTCCTCGACGCTGACGCCGCCATCGCGCGGCACCACGAAGAGTTTCACCGCCTCGCCGGACTTGTCGTCAGGCACGCCGATGGCCGCGCAGCTTGCCACCTTCGGGTGGGCCATGACTACGTCCTCGATCTCGTTCGGATAGACGTTGAAACCGGAGACGATGATCAGGTCCTTCTTGCGGTCGACGATGCGCACATAGCCATCCGGGTCGATCACGGCGATGTCGCCGGTCTTCAGCCAACCCTCGGCATCCAGCACTTCGGCCGTCGCCTCGGGACGCTGCCAGTAGCCCTTCATCACCTGCGGCCCCTTGATGCACAGCTCGCCGCGCTCACCGAGGGGCAGTTCGTTGCCCGCATCGTCGACGGTCTTGAACGCAGTGCCCGGCACCGGGATACCCACGGTCCCCAGTCGTGCCTGGCTGCCATAGGGGTTGGTGCTGGCCACAGGCGAGGTCTCGGTCAGGCCGTAGCCTTCCACCACCGAGCAGCCGGTCATCGCCTGCCAGCGTTCGGCAGTGGCCTTGACCAGCGCAGTGCCGCCGGAGTTGGTGACCTTGAGGTTGGAGAAGTCGAGGTTCTTGAATTCGGGATGGTCCATCAGCGCCACGAACAGGGTGTTCAGGCCCAGCAGCGCGGAGAAGCGCCACTTCTTCAGCTCCTTGATGAAGCCGCCGATGTCGCGCGGGTTGGTGATGAGGATGTTGTGGTTGCCATTGACCATCATGCACATGCAGTTCGCGGTGAAGGCATAGATGTGGTACAGCGGCAGCGGCGCAATCATGATCTCCTGGCCCTGCTTCATCAGTGGCGCACCATCCGGGCCGAGCTGCGACAGGCAGGCGTCCACTTGCTGCATGTTGGCCACCAGGTTGCCGTGGGTCAGCATCGCGCCCTTGGCCACACCAGTGGTACCGCCGGTGTACTGCAGCACGGCAATATCTTCCAGCCCCACCCGCACCGGTTTCAGCGCATGGCCCTGGCCCTGCTTCAGCGCCTCCTTGAAGGACACCGCCTGCGGCAGGTGGTAATCGGGGACCATTTTCTTCAGCTTCTTGACCACGGTGTTGACCAGCCAGCCCTTGAGGCTCGGCAGCAGGTCACCCATGCGGGCTTCGATCAGGTATTCGATCTCGGTATCGGGCAGCACCTCTTCGACCAGCTTGCCGAACAGGTTGATGTAGACCAGCGCGCGCACCCCGGCGTCCTTGAACTGATGACGCATCTCGCGGGCGGTGTAGAGCGGGTTGGTGTTGACCACGATGAGCCCGGCGCGCAGCGCACCGAACACGGCGATGGGGTACTGCAGGACGTTGGGCATCTGCACGGCGATACGGTCGCCGGGCGCAAGGTCGGTGTTCTTCTGCAAGTAGGCGGCGAAGGCGGCGGACAGGCGATCCAGCTCGGCATAGGTCAGGGTCACGCCCAGGTTGCTGAAGGCGGGGCGGTCGGCGAATTTCTTGCAGGATCGCTCGAACACCTCGATCACTGACTTGTAGGCGGCCAGATCAATTTGGTTGGGCACGCCGGCCGGGCGTTTGTCGCTCCAGAAATCAGGTTGCATTGTTCTTGTCCTCTTAGCCCTGAAATAGTCTGGCCCGCGCTGCGGGGCTGCCCGGAACTTAGCAGCTCCAAGGCAACGCGCAAATATGCGACCGGGCGTCATTGACCACGTGAATCTTGCCGATAGTCCAGTTAGATTCGCCTGGCATCAGAACAAGAACATGACATCCGGATTACTTATCACCCATGCGTTTCCCTCTGGCCCTCCGGGCGCTGCTGTGCTGCCTGTTCCTCAGCTGCGGCGTTCGGGCCGACCTCCGTCTGGCCACACTGGAATACCCGCCCTACTGCTCGCAGTACCTGCCCAAAGGCGGCAGCATCGTCGAGCTCACCACCCGCGCCTTCGCATCCCAGGGCTACAAGGTCAAGGTGGACTTCCTGCCCTGGGCCCGTGTTCGCGCCGCCCTGCACAGCGGCCACTACCAGGGCGCCCTGGCCCTCTGGCCACGGGAAGTGGTCGAGGAAAACCTGCGTGCCTCGCGGCCGCTGTTCTATAGCGAACTGGGATTCTTCGTGCGCAAGGACTCGCCGGTCCGGTTCAAGGACCTCGCCGAACTCAAGGGACGCAAGGTGGGCGTAGTCCGGGGCTACGGCTACCCGGCCAGCGTGCTGCATTCGGGATTCAGCGCCGAGGAAGCGGTGGACGATATCTCCAACCTGCGCAAGCTGGAGGCACGGCGTTTTGATCTGGTGCTGCTGGAACGAGTGGTGGGCCAGTATCTGATCGCCACGGACGCGCACCTGCGCGGCAAACTCCAATGGCAGTCCCCCGCCCTGGAACGCATCCCCCTGTTGGCGGGATTCACCGCACCGCAGCCCGGGCAGCCGGACTGGGCGCATGTGTACGAGCGCGGGCTCAAGACCCTGCTGGCCAGTGGCGAGTACATGCGCATACTTGAACGCCAGAATATCCCTCCCCGCTGAGCAGGCTTTGCGCCACCAGCGCACCCGTGCACAATGCGTCGATTACCCGGCAAAAGGATCGGCCATGCGCCACGATGCCTTCTGGCTCGACGCCAGCGATGCAGTGCCCCTGTACGTCAATCACTGGTCCGGCGAGGCACCGCCCCGGGCGGTGGTCATGTTGTCCCACGGCATGGCCGAGCACAGCGGCCGCTATGCCCGCCTGGGCGAGGCCCTGGTGGCCGCCGGGTTCGAACTCTATGCCCTCGACCAGCGCGGACACGGGCGCACCGCCGAGCATGGCGTCCTCGGCCAGTACGCCGCGGATGACGGCTGGAGCAAGGTCATCAGCGATCTCGCCAGCCTTAACCACCATATCCGCCAACAACATCCGCAAACGCCCATCCTCCTGCTGGGCCACAGCATGGGCAGCTACATCGGCCAGGCCTACCTGATGCAGCACAGTTGCAGCCTGCAGGGCGCCATCCTCTCCGGCTCCAACTACCAGCCAGTGACGCTGTACAGGGTGGCCAGACTGGTGGCGCGGTTCGAGCGCTGGCGCCAGGGCAAGGAGGGCCGTAGCCCGCTGATCGAGTTCCTCTCCTTCGGCTCCTTCAACAAGTCCTTCAAACCCAACCGCACGGCCTTCGACTGGCTCAGCCGCGACCCGCAGGAAGTGGACAAGTACGTCAACGATCCGCTCTGCGGCTTCCGCTGCACCAACCAGTTGTGGCTCGACCTGCTCGGCGGGCTTCAGAACATCACCCCGCCAAAGCACCTGGCGCAGATCGACCCCGACCTGCCGCTGCTGGTGATAGGCGGTGAACGCGACCCGGTCAGCGAAGGCCGGCGCCTGCAGGATCTGGCCGCGGCCCTGCGCCGGGCTGGCCTCAGGAACGTGCAGCTGAACATTTACCCAGGCGCCCGCCACGAACTGCTCAACGAGAGCAACCGCGACGAGGTGACCCGCGACTTGATCGACTGGCTGGAGCAGACCCTTGCCCACAGTCGACCCAACCAAACGCAAGCCAAGGAGACCGCATGAGCCAGGTAACCAACTTCACCTACGACGCCCTGGAAGTCGGCCAGAAAGCCACCTTCTCCACCACCGTCGAAGAGCGCCACATCCAGCTGTTCGCCGCAGTCTCCGGCGACCGCAACCCGGTGCATCTGGACGCCGAGTACGCTGCCGGCACGATGTTCAAGGAGCGCATTGCCCACGGCATGTTCACCGGCGCCCTGATCAGCGCCGCCATCGCCTGTGAAATGCCTGGCCCGGGCAGTATCTACCTTGGCCAACAGCTCAAGTTCACCCGCCCGGTGAAGCTGGGCGACAGCCTGACCGTGGAGCTGGAGATCCTCGAGAAACTGCCGAAGAACCGCGTGCGCATCGCCACCCGCGTGTTCAACCAGAACGCCGAGCAGGTGGTCGATGGCGAAGCCGAAGTGCTGGCGCCCAAACAGCAGCTGTCGGTGGAACTGCCAGAGCTGCCGCCGATCACCATCGGTTGAGGTTTCGCTGGAGACGAAGAAGCCCGGACTAGATCCGGGCTTCTTTTTGTTGGCGCTGAAGTGCCGCACCTGTGGGGGCGAATTCATTGGCCAAGCAGGCCAAAGGGATGCCCTACTCTTCCACCGTCACACTGGCCGTCATCCCGGCGCTCAGGATCACGTCCTCCGGCACCTTGTCCAGCTTGATCCGCACAGGAATACGCTGGGCCAGGCGCACCCAGTTGAAGGTCGGTTCGACATTGGCCAGCAGTTGGGTATCCGGAATCGCATTGCGGTCGGTGATGCCACGGCTGATGCTTTCCACCTTGCCAGCGAGCGGTTCGTCGGCGCTCATCAGCCAGACCTTCACCGGTGCGCCGACCTTGATGCGCGGCAGCTTGGTTTCCTCGAAGTAGGCCTGGACATAGAACGAGCCGTCGTCCACCAGCGCCATGACCGGCTGACCGGCACTCACGTAGTTGCCCTGGGCGAGGCGCAAGTTGGTCACCTGCCCGTTGCGCGGCGCGTGCAGTTCGCTGCGGGCGAGGTTCAGTTCAGCCACCTTGAGTTCAGCCTGGGCCTCGCGGAATTCGGCACGGGCGACCTCCGCCGTGATCAGGGCGTTCTCGCGCAGCTCCGCGCTGATGGCCTGGGGGCCGAGGTGCTGGCGGCGGGACGCCTCGTGCTCGCGAAGGCGCAACTGGTGTTGACGCGTATCGGCCACGGCGCGGGCCTTTTCCATCGCCGCCACATAGCGCTCGCGGTCAACGGAAAGCAGCAAGTCACCCGCCTTCACCTGCTGGTTGTCCTGGACCTTGAGGTCCATCACCCAGCCGGACACATCCGGTGATATCACCACCACATCGGCGCGGACACGCGCGTCCCGGGTCCAGGGTGCAAGCATGTAGTGCTGCCAGAGGCCATAGCCGGCCACCAGGGCCACCACGACCAGGGAAAGAGTTACCAGCACACGCAGCATGGAACGCATCATTTTCTCCTCTACCAGTGCCCGGTCAGCGCAACCAGCGTGGCCAGCACACAAACATACAGGGCACAATCGAACAGCGCTTCGTGCCAGATCCAGCGCGCCAACCCGACTCGCGCCAGGCCGATGCGCAGCACGCCGGTCACCAGCAGCGCCAGCAACGCATAAAGCAGAAAGGGGCTGAGCAGCACGCCGCCCAGGGACCATTCACGCAAGCCCATGGCTCGCCTCCTGTTGTTCACACCATTGCCGCCAGCTCTGCTGCAACTGCAGCAATGCAGCCTGGGCCAGGCGACGGTCGATGCTCCGCCCCGCGCCGCGCAAAGCCTCCAACAATTCCCTGGCGGGTTCATCGAGGAGCTGGGCGCGACCGGGTGCCGGACCTTGCTGCAGGATGCGCTCGAGCTGGCGCAGGAAGCGGTTCTCCGACTCCCCGAGCGGCCTGTCGGCAGCTGCCAGGCAACGCCGCAGATGCAGCAGTTCGTCGCCCAGGTCCAGGCTGGCAATACCGTCGTCCCAGCGACTACGGCTCTGCTCCGGCAGCACCGGGTAGAGTCGTGCCAGTTGCAGCAGGCGGTCGGCCATGCGCCCACCGAACCAGTTCTCCGCACCGGCCAGCCGCACGCCGGTCAGGCGCGCCAGATCGGCGAGCGACGCCTTGAGCAGGCGCCGGCCATGCCACATGGGATTGCGCAGCGGAATCAGGCGGAACGCGACCACCGCGAAGCCCACCCCCAGCAACATGGAAACCGCCTCGTTGAAGAACAGCCCGACGTCGAAGCGCATGAGGTTCTGCGGCGCGCAGAGCACGATGAAATGCAGGCAGAAGGACGTAGCCGTAGCGCCCAGGGCTGGTTTGGCCATACCCAGCGCACCGAAGAACAGCGGAACGCCCAGTGCCATGCAGAGCATCGGAAAGCCGCTGAGCTGGGGCAGGAGTACCTGGCCAACGACAAAGGCCACCGGCAGCGCATAAAGGATCCCGCGCAAGAAAAGCATACCTATCTGCTCGGCGTTCTCGCGGCTGGCGAACAGGCCGCAGATCACGCAGGTCAGGGTCAACGCCCCGACCGCCGAGGTCCAGGCGGTGGCCAGCCAGAACGCCGACAGACCGAGGAAAGCCAGGCCACTGCGCAGCCCGTAGATGGTGGCGGTCTGGATATCACGATGGGTGGACAATGGCGGCGGCGCGTCCGCCGGTGCGTCACCCCGCTCCACCGCGTGCATGGCAGCCACCGCCTCGGCGGCCTGGCGCATCACCACCGCCATGCGCCCCAGGCAGTATTGCTGGACAGTGGAAAATGACTCGTCCTCCGATAGGTACAGCAGGCGTTGGCGAACTTCATCCAGCCGCGCCACATCCGGCTCGACCAGGGCCAGCTCCACTTCTTCCAGCCAAGGCCGCAAGCCTTCCGCTTCGCCTTCACTCAGTTGCCGCCACTGGCGCGCGACACCACGGGCCAGGCGCAACAGGCTGAGCAGGTCACGGCTGAGCACCTGCAGGGCCGCCGCGCGCTGGCGACCGCGGTGGCCCTCGAACCAGGCGTGCTCGCGTTGGGCGTCGACAGCCACGATGCGCCCCAACACACCGAGCAGGCCCTGGCGCTCCTGACGCTCGCCCTTCAGGGCAGAAATCGCCGCCTGGATGCCGCACTGCCAGGCATCCCGCGCCTGGCGGGCCAACTGGCGCTCGACTCGCTGCGGCCATAGCAATGCACTGGTGGCCGTGGCGCAGATGATCCCAAGGCAGATCTCCGTCGAGCGCGCCACCGCCTGGTCGAACACCGTCAGCGGATGAGCGATGGCGGGCAGACCGATGATGGCGACCGTGTAGCCGGCCAGCACGAAAGAATAGGACCAGGCGCTGCGCATCATGGTCGAGGCGGCGGTGCAGATACCCAGCCAGGTAGCCAGTGCCAGCAGGAACAACCAGGGCGTCTGGGCGAACAGACCGACAATCGTGACCGACATCACGGTGCCTACCAGGGTGCCGAGCAATCGCGCCAGGCCCTTCTGCACCACCATGCCCGACAACGGCTGGGCGACGATGAAGGCGGTCATCAACGCCCACTGCGGCTGCTGCAGGTCGAAGCGGAATGCGCACCAGAGCGCAATGGCGCCGCCCAGCAGTGTCTTGATCGCGAATTGCAGCGCCGGGATATCAGGCGCCAGGAACGCACGCAGGGTATCGCGCACAGGCAAAGTCCAAAGGTGGTTCAGATAGGGAATGAAGATAGCCCGTCGGAATCGATGAGCCATATGCAAGGCTTATTATTAGCTTGCTATCTGTATGTCGTCCAGAGCCGCCTGTGCATTCGTCGGCTTCTCGTTGTTAATTAATTAAATGAATATTTAAATAAAGCATCTTCACTTGTCCGGAGATGGTTACCGTGACCCGCCCCCGCTCCCCCGGTCGCCCCACAGGCGATTCCCAGTTCCAGCGCGAACGTCTGCTGAACGCTGCCACCGACGCCTTCGCCCATATCGGCATCCACGCGGCCAGCCTGCGTGGCATCGCCCAGCAGGCTGGGGTGACGCCTGCCCTGGTCAACTACTACTTCGGCAACAAGGAACGCCTGGTGGATGCCGTGGTGGAAGAACGCCTGCTGCCCCTGTTCCAGGACATGGCCGAGCGCCTGCAGCAGGTTGGCGATGATCCACTGGAACTGGTCGGTTCTTTCGTTCGCGGCATGAGCGCCAACCTCAGCAAGAACCCCTGGCTGCCGCCGCTCTGGGTACGCGAGATACTCTGCGAAGGCGGCGCTCTGCGCGAAATGCTCACGTCCCGTTTCGCCCCCATGGTGCCCATGCTGCTGGCCGAACGCTTCGCCAAGGCCCAGGCGGGCGGCCGCCTCAACCCCGATATCGACCCCCGGCTGCTGGTGGTCTCGCTGGTCGGCCTGGTGATGCTGCCCTACGCCGCCGGACAGATCTGGCGCGGCATTTTCGCCAGCCCGGAGCTGGGCGACGAAGCCATGGTGAAGCACATCCTTGCCCTGCTCGAACGTGGTCTGGAGGTGAAGCCATGAAATGCTTGCTTCCTTGCCTGATGGCCGTCGTGTTGCTCAGCGGCTGCGAAGACACCGCCCGGGAACCCTTGCTCGGCACCCTGGAATGGGACCGCATCGGCCTGCCTGCCGAAGCCTCGGAAACCATCCTCGCCTGGCGCGTGGCCGAAGGTGACCGGGTGCAGGAAGGCCAACTGCTGCTGGAGCTCGACCCACGCCGACTCGACGCCCGCCTCAAGGAAGCCGAAGGCGATGTTGGCCAGGCAAAGGCGCGACTGGACGAACTCGCCAATGGTGCGCGCAGCGAAACCATGGACGCCGCCCGCGCCACCCTCACCCGCAACCGCGCGGAGCTGACCGATGCCGAGCGCAACTTCCAACGCATCTCGGCCCTTTACCAACGCCGCCAGGTGGCCATCGCCGAACTGGACCGCGCGCGCGCCGCGCGCGACCAGGCCCTCGCCGCGGTGAACAACGCCGATGCCCAGCTGCGCGAACTCACCAACGGCACCCGCCCGGAACAGATCGAGCAGGCCACCGCCCTGCTCCAGGCCGCCCAGGGCCGCCTGGCGCAGCAGCAGGTCACCCGCGAACACCTCAGCCTGCGTGCACCCCGTGCCGGCCGGGTGGACGCCCTGCCCTTCAAACCCGGTGACCAGCCCCCCGTGAACGCCGAGCTGGTCAGCCTGCTGGTGGGCGACTCGCCCTATGCCCGGGTCTACGTGCCGGCCTCGGTGCGCCCACAGATCGCCATCGGCGATGCGCTCAAGGTGAAGGTGGAAGGCGTGGCCGAACCCTTCGACGCCACTGTGCGCAGTATCGCCAGCGAGTCCAGCTTCACCCCTTACTTCGCGCTGACCGGCGAGGATGCCAGCCGCCTGGTCTATCGCGCTGAACTGGTATTGCAGGGCGAGGCGGCACGCAAGCTTCCCGCGGGCCTGCCGGTGCAGGCAGAGCGAGTCAGCCATGAACAACCATGAAGCGGTGATCCGCGCCAGAGGCCTGACCAAGCGCTTCGGTCAGCTCACGGCCGTCGACGGACTGAACCTGCACGTCAACCGCGCCGAAGTGTTCGGTTTTCTCGGCCCCAATGGCTGCGGCAAGTCCACCACCATCCGCATGCTCTGCGGCCTGCTGCTGCCCAGCGCCGGCGAGATCGAAGTGCTCGGCTGCCGCATCCCCCAGGACGCCGAAGAACTGAAGCGGCGCATCGGCTACATGACCCAGAAATTCTCCCTCTACGAAGACCTGACGGTGGGCGAGAACCTGGAGTTCCTCGCCACCGTCCAGGGACTGGACCGCCGCGAAGCGCGCCAGCGCATCGACGAGCTGCTGGAACGCTATTGGCTGGCGGACCGCCGCAAGCAACTCGCCGGGACCCTGAGCGGCGGCCAGAAGCAACGCCTGGCCCTGGCCGGCGCCGTCCTGCACAAACCCGACCTGCTGCTGCTCGACGAGCCCACCAGCGCGGTAGACCCACAATCGCGCCGGGAATTCTGGGATTCGCTGTTCGAGCTGGCCGAAGCCGGCACCACCCTGTTGGTCTCCACCCATTACATGGACGAAGCCGAGCGCTGCACCCGCCTGGGCATTCTCGACGCCGGGCGTCTGGTGGCCGACGGCAGCCCGGCAGAACTGATGGCCGCCCTGCCGGGCCGGCCGATGCTGGTGGAATGCGCCCAGCCACGCCAGGCCCAGCGTTGCCTGCAAGGTGCCGAAGAGGTCATCGCCATGGCGCAGATCGGCGCCTCACTGCGGGTGCTCAGTGCCGTGGAAGATGCCCAGGAGCGCATCGCCCAACATCTCGCTGGCGCAGGCATCGAAGCCGAGGTGACCCCCACCGAAGCCAACCTCGAAGACGTCTTCGTCGCTGTCACCCACCGCCCGCTGGAGCGAGCCGGAGCGCCGTCATGAACCTGCGTCGCCTGGCAGCCATCGTTCTCAAGGAACTGCGCCAGTTGCGCCGCGACCGCCTGACCTTCGCCATGATCGTCGGCATTCCCATCATGCAACTGGTGCTCTTCGGCTACGCCATCAACATGGACGTGCGTGGCCTGCACGCGGCCGTGCTGGACCAGGCCGACACCGCCCGCTCCCGCGAAGTGGTGGCCGAACTCGGCGCCAGCCAGGTGCTGGACTTCCGCTACCAGCTCAGCAGTCCGCAACAGCTGGACGAGTTGCTGCGCGATGGCAGCATCAGCGCCGCCCTGGTGGTCCCGCCCGATTTTGACGCCCGCCTGCAACGCAAGGACCGCCCGCCACTGCAACTGGTGGTGGATGGCTCCGACCAGGTGGTGCAGGCCTCCGCGCGACAACTCGCCGCCTACCCGCTGCCCGGCTGGCCCAGCCTCACGGGCGTGCAAGTGGTGAACTTCTACAACCCCGAACGCCTGGCGCCGCTGAACACCGTGCCTGGGCTGATCGGCGTGATCCTCACCATGACCATGGTGCTGTTCACCGCCATCGCCCTGGTGCGCGAACGGGAACGCGGCAACATGGAACTGCTGATCACCACGCCGCTGTCACCCTGGGAGCTGACCCTGGGCAAGGTGCTGCCCTTCGTCGGCATCGGCCTGGTGCAAGTGACGGTGATCCTGCTGGTGGGGCTGTGGCTGTTCGACGTGCCGGTACGCGGTTCGCTGCTGGAGCTTTACGGCGCCTCGCTGGTGTTCATCTTCGCCAGCCTGACCCTGGGGGTGTTCATTTCCACCCTGGCGCAGAGCCAGTTCCAGGCCATGCAAATGGCCTTCTTCACCTTCCTGCCGCAGATCCTGCTGTCCGGTTTCATGTTCCCCTTCGCCGGCATGCCGAAGGCGGCGCAGTGGATCGCCGAAATCCTGCCGCTCACCCACTTCCTGCGCCTGACCCGCGGCATCATGCTGCGCGGCGCGGGCCTGGCCGACCTCTGGCTGGAATTGGCGGTGCTGCTGGTGTTCACCCTGATAATGCTCACCGTTGCGGTGATGCGGGTGCACAAGCGGCTGGACTGAACGGTTCATTCGGCAGACCGCTGGCTTTGCAGGTTGCAGGCGTGTGGACAAACTAAGGCAGAACGCCAGTACCCACGCCTGACGCACGACCCGAAACAGGGAGGTTCAGCATGCCCCGTCTGGATGAACAGCGGCTCTACGACGAGCTGGTCAGCCTTTGCTACGAGTGCGTGCTGGATGAGGCCAAGTGGCCTGAGTTGGTCCAGCGTATGATGCAGGCATCAGGGCGCCAGCAAGGGGGTCTGATGTGCAGCATCGAGCGGGACGACTTCGTCCAGGTTTCTGAAGTCAATTTTTTCAATCTCGAAGCAGTCGACCCCTACAACCAGCATTTTTGCCACCTGGACCCCGGGCACCTGTTCATGCCTCAGCGAGCCGTCGGCAGCTGGTATCACGACTTCATCGACTACGGCCTGGACGCCATCAAACGCCACGCTTACTACCAGGACTTTCACCGCATTTACGGTCTGGGCCGGATTTCCACCATCAAGCTCTACGAAACCCCAACCTCGAATGCCTATCTGTCGGTTTTGACCAATTGGGACGCCCAGATACCCTCCACAGAGCAACAGAACCTTCTCAATCGTCTTTCCGTGCACCTCATTGCGGCAGGGCGGGTTGCTGTGCGCCTGCAACGTCTGGAACAGGAAATCGCCAAACGTGACCTGCTGCTCGACAACCACCATGCTCCCGTCTGGCTCCTCGACGGCGACGGGCACGTGCTCCATTGCAACCAAGCCGCCATGCGATGCCTTTGCCAAGCGAGCAGTCCCCTCCGTGAGCACTTTTCCCGATTGCAAAGCAAGCACCAGGACGCCAGCCTCAAGGAGCTGATCCGTCGCGCGGCTGGAAAAGGTGGACGGCGCCAAGCAGGTTGGCTGCGCCTCTTGCCGCAACTCCAACAGGAGTTGCTAGTCACCCCGGTACCGGCAGACGCGAGTGTCAACCGATGCCTGCAGAGGCCATTGGTGATGCTGGTCCTACTGGAGAATCAGCCTTGCATCGGCCTGCTGGCCGATCTGTTCCAGCTCAGCCCGGCCGAGCAACGGCTGGCGGAACTCCTGGCTCAGCAACTCAGCCCGGAAAGCTGTGCCACGAGCCTTGGGGTTTCCATCAATACCGTACGCACCCAACTACGCGCCCTCTTCCGCAAGACTGGCACTAGTCGCCAGGCCGAACTGGCCAGCCTGATCGGCCGACTGAGCAAATGACTGATCCTTTTCAGGGGCTCTCCAGACGAGGTTTGCCCAATCACGCTGAAACCCCGGCAACGAGACCAAGGCGAAATCAGCGCTGAGCAGGGTCAGTGCATACCGTTCATTCCCCAGACCATCGGTGTTGCAGGCCTCGTCACCCCAGCCAATATATAACCAGAGTGCCAGCATCCACCAAGATCACGGCGACCTGAAACAGGGAGGTCCAGCATGCCTCGCGAGGACGAGCAGAAGCTGTACGACGAGTTGGTCAGCCTATGCTACGAATGCGTGCTCGACGAGAGCCGATGGCCAGAGCTGCTGAGACGCCTCCTGCAAGCATCAGGTCGTCAGCAAGGCGGTCTGCTGCGCCAGTACAAGGACTCGAACTTCGCCAACATTTCAGACGTCAATGCCTTCGACAACGCCGTGATCACGCCGTACAACCAGTACTACTACCGCCTGGACCCTGGGCATTTGTTCGTGCCCATGCGCCCCGTCGGCAACTGGTATCACGACTTCATCGACTTCGGCCTGGGGTCCATCAAGCACAGTCCTTACTATCAGGAATTCCACCGCTCCGTGGGCCTTGGGTTCATCTCGTCCATCAAGCTTTACGAAACGGCCACCTCGAAAGCCTACCTGTCGTTACTGACCAATTGGGATACCGGGCTACCTCCTGCGCAAAGCGGCCGACTGCTCCTGCGCCTCACCACCCACCTCATCACTGCAGGTCAACTTTCCGAACGCATCCAGCACCTGCAACTCGACCTCGCCAAGCGCGATCTGCTGCTGGACAACCATCCCGCCCCCCTCTGGTTGCTGGACAGCGAGGGACGGGTGCTCTATTGCAACCACGCAGCCATGCAGCGCATGTGCCTGAACAGTTTCTGCCTCTTCGAGCGCTACAGCCGTCTGCGCAGCAAGCATCAGGACACCAGCCTGCAGGCGCTGATTCGCCGTGCCGCCGGCAAGGACGGCAAGCGTCGCTCAGGCTGGATGCGGCTCAACTCCACGCCGCCGCAGGAGTTGCTGGCGACGCCTGTGGCAGCGGACGCCCACTTCAACATCAGCCTGCAGCAACCCGTGGTGACCTTGATACTGCTGGAGCAGCGGCCGCAGGTAGGTCTGCTGGGAGATCTTTTCCTTTTCACCCCAGCGGAAGTTCGCCTGGCCGAACTCCTGGCCCAGCAACTCAGCCCGGATGATTGTGCAAAGGCCCTTGGGGTTTCCATCAATACCGTACGCACTCAACTGCGCTCTCTCTTCCGCAAGACCGGCACCAGTCGCCAGGCAGAACTGGCCAGCCTGATCGGCCGGCTGAGCCAATGACCCATCCACTTCAGGGGTCGGCGATGCGACCCCTGAAGTCCAGCCGCTAGACCAGGAGCTGAAGGTCGCCTGCCGCCAGGCTCGACACTCCGGCCAGCGTCACCACCGCCACCGCATTGCCGTTGGCCGTTCCATCGGCGTCGTAGTAGAGCGTCTGGTTGCTCTGGTTGAACACCAGAAGCGCCCCGTCCTGCTCGTTCTGCCCATTGTTGACGTT
Source organism: Pseudomonas sp. BN415 (assembly GCF_029871195.1). Lineage (NCBI taxonomy): Bacteria > Pseudomonadati > Pseudomonadota > Gammaproteobacteria > Pseudomonadales > Pseudomonadaceae > Pseudomonas > Pseudomonas sp. BN415. Next base: position 957 of record NZ_SSOK01000016.1, on the reverse strand, counting down.
GGCCAGTACATCGGCGACGGCTTGGCCACCCACATCGAATGCCACTCCATTCAAGCCGAGATGATCGATACCCTGAGTGAAGTCGTAGACCGTGTTGCTGGCAGTCGTCGACGCGTCGGAGAAGCGGAAGATATCGCTGCCGCCGCCACCGAACAGCTGGTTGACGCCACTCCCACCGTCCAGGGTGTCGTTGCCATCCTCACCATAGAGGATGTCATCACCGTCCTCGCCCTCCAGCAGGTCGTCGCCCATCCCGCCGTAGAGCCGGTCGTTGTCCGTCCCGCCCGCCAGGCTGTCATGGCCGCCATAGCCATAGAGGAACTGATCGCCGGCGCCGGTGCTGATGCTGTCGTCGGCCGCATCGCCGCCGATGTAGTAGCCGGCCAGCTCGCGCAGTTGCTGGCGGTTCCACACCGTGCCATCGCTGAAGAGCACCTCCTGCACGCCGTACTGGTTCGGGTTGTCGCTGGCCTGCCAGCTTGCCAACTGGTTCGACAGGTACAGGGTCTTGCCATTGACGAAGCTCAGGGTCACACCGTTGCCATCGCCGCTCACCGTGACGCTGGCCGGGGTGATGCCCGCCGCCAGCTCCAGGCGGTTGAAGTCGCCGGCCTGGCTGGTATTGACGTAGTCACTTAGCGACAGGTTGCCGCTGCCGTCGTAGCGGTAGGTGTCGCTCCCGGATTCACCGCTGAGCGAAACACTGGCATCGCTGGCCAGCCCCACGGCGATCAGCAGGTCATCGCCATTGCCGCCGAAGGCATAACTACTGCTACCAGCGCCGTTGCCCAGGGTCAGGCTGTCGTTGCCCTCTCCGCCGATCAACTGGTTGTAACCGCTGCCGCCGTCCAGGCTGTCGTTGCCGTCCTCACCGTAGAGGATGTCATCACCGTCCTCGCCCTCCAGCAGGTCGTCGCCCATCCCACCGTAGAGCCGGTCGTTGTCCGTCCCGCCCGC
>NZ_SSOK01000015.1:0-15954 GCF_029871195.1 Pseudomonas sp. BN415 | reverse complement strand
TCACCCCGCCCCTCCCGCCAACGCCGAAGTCCTGATGCCCACCCGGTTCGTCCGCCACAAGCGCCAGTTGCGCGCAATGCTGCTGGATGAGGAGCCGTGGTTTGCCGTCAGCGACCTGGCCCGGCTGATCAACCACGCACCGCTGACCGAGCGCGTGCAGCGCAATCTGGACGAAGACCAATTGCAGCGCGCCTGGCTGCGCAATAGCCATGGCAAGTTCGAGCAGGAACTGCTGATCAGCGAGTCCGGCGTCTACGCGGTGCTGATCCTCTACTACCACCCGGAAAATCGCTGCATCCGCCAATGGCTCACCCGCGAGGTGATCCCGCGCCTGCGCGAAGAGGAACGCTTCGACGGCCGCGGCCCCTACCGCGAGCTGATCCAGTGGCAGGACCGCGAAATCGAGGTGCTGCACTGGCAGGGCAAGGCGTGGCTGTACTTTGGTGACTGCCCGAATCTGTTGCAGCGCCAGCCCCTGGTAATCGGTTGACCCACAAACCCTCGTAAATTGATCCGGGTAAAGCGAAGCCCAGCGCTCCTGACGGATCGTTGGGCTTGGTTCCTCACCCCAAGCTGCCTCATGGGCTCGTAGCCCAACCCGAGGGTTTGGCCAATCATCTGAGCCATGCAGCGCATGTCGGTGGAGCCCCTCTATGCCTTTGGCGTTCACAGCGATGCCACTGACCGGGAGCGGCTGCCCTGCCTGTGCCAACCCTCCGGCACGATCCAATGACGACTCCCGGCCCACGCGCACCCGACTTGCTTCGGGCACGGGTAGTCCACCTTCTTACGCGATCACCCATCAAGCTGCAGAAACAGGTTGGCCTGATGAGTCAGCAGAATATCCAGGAGCGTTGCCGTCGCCGGCGACTTGTAACCCTCGGCGCGATAGCTCACCCCGATTACCCGAGTCATGGTGGTTTCCGCCAGAGGGATTTCCCGCAGGTTGCCTTCCGCTTTCCCACCCAACAGGTGTTCGCGAGCAATGAAACTGAGCAAGTCAGTACGGGCAATCAAACGTGGCATCAAGGAAATCGACGAGCTTTCCACCTGCACCATGGGTGTCGGCAGTTGCCGGCTGATGAAGGCATTGTCGATCCACTTGCGCGCACTGGCTGAGAGCGGTGGCAGCACCCAACGGTAACGGCACAGCTCGCGCTGGCTGATCGTCCTGCTGAAAAGCGGATGATCGCGGCGTGCCACAACCACGGCTTGGTCTTCCAGCAGAGCATGGGTTTCCAGCCCCTCTACCTTGTCGACGAAGGGGCTGATGACCAGGTCCAGATTTCCCTGTAACAGCCCTTCGCGAAGCACATCGTCCATCCCGACCGTGAGTGTCAATGTCACATTGGGAACGAGGTTCAGCAGTGTCGCTGTGAGCTGTGGCAGCAGGTATTCGGCCATCGAGACTGCACAGCCCAATCGAATGTTTCCGACCAAACCGTTGGCGAAATCACGCACCTCGCGACGCGTCTCATCAACGCTGTGGCGTAACTGACGGCTTCGCTCCAGGAGCAAATGCCCCGCTGGGGTCAGCTTGATGCGTCGACCATCGCGCTGGAACAGGCTGGCGCCAAGTGATTCCTCCAGGCGTTGAATGCTCTTGGTCAACGCAGGTTGACTGCGGCACAGGCGTTCCGCAGCGCGGCCCAGGTGGCCCAGCTCGGCAATGGTTTCGAAATAGGCAAGGTCGCGCAGATCCATAATTGATAACTCTGAATTATCGGTTCATCACAATTAGAAAATAGACTTGATGAATCGGCGCCAGAATACTGCCCATGCGCGTTGGACACACCCTGCCTCACAGCGCGCATGGAGAATCGCCTTGCCTACCCTTCCCTCTCTAGACTCCATTGCCCTTATGCGGCAGTGGCTGCTTTTGCTCGTTCTCGCGGTAATCGCAGGCCAGGTGCTGCGGCTGATCGGAATGCCGGCGGCTGACTTCCTTGGCGCCATGCTGGTCGCCATTGGACTGGGCGTGCGGGGGGCGCGCATCCGGGTGCCAGCGCTCGCTTTCAAGTTCGGCCAGGGTTGCATCGGCTTGCTGGTGGCTCATTCGCTGAGTGCCGAAGCGCTTGCCAACATTGCTCACGATTGGCCCATCATGCTGCTGGCCACGGCGATAACGGTGGTGATGAGTTTGCTCGTCGCGCTGTTCCTCGTGCGCTACGGTGACCTACCGGGTAGCTCCGCAGCCTGGGGCCTGTCTCCCGGAGCTGCGTCCGCTATGGTGGCCATGGCCGAGGATCACGGCGCAGACTCCCGCGTGGTCGCCACGATGCAGTACGTGAGAGTGGTCTGCGTCGTGCTGATAGGTGCAATCGTCAGCCACGCCCTCGGTAGCGAGATGACGTCTCCCCAAATCCCGGCTGGCGCGGCCTCCCTCGGCTTCGCTGTGCCTGCCAATGGCATCCTCACTATCCTTGTTCTGATCGGCAGTGTGTTGATCGGTGCTCGCTTCCCCGCAGGCGCTCTGCTCGTGCCGCTACTGGCTGGAGCGGCGATGCAGCTGGGGGGGGTGTTCATCATCGACCTGCCACAGTGGCTGTTGTGCCTGGCCTACAGTGCCCTTGGTTGCTATGTGGGATTACGATTCGATCGCGAGACCTTCGACTTCGTCATCCGCCGGCTTCCCGCCATGCTCCTCAGCGCACTTGCCCTGATTGCACTTTGTGCCCTGTCCGCGCATTTCATTGCGAAGTTGCTGGGCAAGGACTTCCTCTCCGTTTATCTCGCCACCAGCCCGGGAGGGCTGGATTCCATGGCAATCATCGCTCTGGATACCCAGGCGGATGTCGGTCTGGTACTGGCCATGCAGACCATGCGTCTGTTTGGCGTCATCCTGGTCGGCCCATTCCTGGCGAGGCAGATCATCCGCCTGTCTCGATGAGCGCACTGTCATCAGCCGTTTGACGAATCAACCACTGCGGCTGCACGTGTGCGCAGCAATAGACCGATGCCCATCACCAGGGCAGCGCCACAAGCTGCAGCCAGGTGCTTCGACCAGACATCGTTCGATACCCAGTTCGCCACGGCGATGTCGGTTACCGCCATGCCCCCGGCAATCCAGCCCAGCAAGCCGCCCCCCAGCAGTACGACCTGCGGGAAACGATCCATCAGCTTGAGCACCAGTTGGCTGCCCCAGACGATGATCGGGATGCTGATCAGCACACCCAGGCTGACCAGGACCAGGTTGCCGCCCGCGGCCCCGGCCACGGCGAGCACGTTGTCCAAACTCATGACAGCGTCGGCGACGATGATGGTCTTGATTGCCGCAAGAAAGCTCGCCCCGGCCTTCACCTCATGGGCGTCCTCCGGTTCAGGCAACAACAACTTGATGCCGATCCACAGCAATAGCGCCGCCCCTACCAGCTTCAGGTACGGCAGGGCCAGCAGTTGCATGGCGAAAAACAGCAATGCGATGCGCAACAGGATCGCTCCAGCCACGCCACCAACTATGGCCTGACGTCGTTGTGCCTCGGGCAGGTGCCGACAGGCCAGTGCGATGACCACGGCGTTATCACCCCCCAACAAGATGTCGATGGCGATAATCTGCATCAGCGCCATCCAGAAAACTGGGTCACTCAGCCACTCCATAAATCCGTGTCTCCGCTATCGATAAAAAACGCCGGGAGCAACGCCCCCGGCCCCGGAACCTCCGCGGGCACGACGGGTAGTCGAGACGGGAGGTCGGAAAGCGTGATTTGAGGAAGAAGGGCCCGCGCGCCTTGTGAGCACGCGGGCGCGGCGCCCGCTCTTCTAAGCGCCACTTCGGGCGGGTAAGCCCGCATTCGGGACCTACCAGAGCGCGATGTCGTAGGTGAAATACAGTCGATTGTTGTCGCGGCCCCGGCTGTAGCTGGAGCGATAGGCGATGTTGCGCAGCTTCACACCCAGCCCCTTGAGAGCCCCCTGCTGCACCACGTAGGCAAGGTCGATATCCCGCTCCCACTCGTGGGCGTTCACTTCGCTGCCACGCAGTTCGGTCGTGCCATCCTGGCCTTTGAAGTAGCGAACGCCAGCAGTCAGTCCGGGCACTCCGATGGCCGCGAAGTCGTAGGCGTAACCGAGCATCCAGGTGCGCTCGTCCTCCTCGACGAACTTGCCAACACCGGCGTTGCTGAAGCTGTACACCGTGGCGCCGTTGACGAAGGGAAGGCCGCCTTCGCCATTCAGTTGCTGGTAGCCGGCGCTGACGGCATGGCCCTTCAGGGTGTAGGTCAGCAGGCCGCTGTACATGTCGTTGTCCAGCTCGCCATTGCGCGCCTCTCCCGCATCCTGGCTGTGGAAGTAGCGCAAGTCGGTGAGCAAGGTGCCTGCACCGAGCGCCAGGCTGTGCACCAAACCGACATAGTGCTGTTGGTAAAACTCCTCCAGCTCGCCGTAGTAGTAACTGAGCGTCAGCGTCTTGCGAGCTTTGTAGTCGGCACCGGCAAACCAGAACCCCTCGCCGTCGTCGCCTGCATAACCGTCGGCAGTGATCGAATGGTTGCCACTGGAATCGCGCGCGCGGAACTCATCGAAATAACCACCGGTGAGGCTGAGGCCGACTATGTCGGTGCTGGTGACCTGGGTGCCTTCGAAGGTCTGCGGCAGCAGGCGCGCATCGTTGCGTACCAGAACCGGCAGCTTGGGCTGATGAGTGCCGTGCTTGAAGGTGGTGTCGGCGAAGCGGGCCTTGGCGGTAAGCCCCAGGTTGGAAAAATCGTCGGCGGCACGGCCGTCGTCGTGCACGGGCAGCAGGTTGGTGCCGGCTCGGCCGCGGCCGGAGTCCAGTTTCACGCCTAGCAATCCCAGCGCGTCGAGGCCAAATCCCACCGGCCCTTCGGTGTAGCCGGATTGAGCATCGAGCAGGAACCCTTGTGCCCATTCCTCACGCTTGGACTGTGCGCTGGCAGCAGCGCGTGCGGACATGCCCGACTCATCCTTGAAGTCGTCATTGAAGTAGATGTTGCGCAGCTGCAATGTCGCCTTGCTTTCATCGATGAACCCTGCGGCCCCGACTGTGGGTGCAATGCAGGCGGCCAGACAGGCCAGGGATGCGCCGGGCAAGTGGCGCGCTAATGCGGACATGTTCTTCACCTCTAAGTTATTCCGGGCGAACCCGGCCCGCAGGCCATTCAGGTGGCCCACAGCAGAAGTAGGTCAGGGAGCGCCCGTGTAACGGGCGGTGAAGTCAGGCGAACAAGCTGATGGCGCCGGTCAGCAGGGCCAGCAGGGTAATGACCAGGGAGGTCAGAATCGCCCACTTATAGGTGAAGCGCTGGAAGTCACCGATATCCCGGTCGACCATGCCCACCAGCAGCAGGGTGGAGGCGACCAGAGGGCTCATCAGGTGCACGGGTTGGCCGAGGATCGAGGCACGGGCGATCTCCACCGGATCGATGCCGTAGGCGGCAGCCGCCTGGGCGAGGATCGGCACCATGCCGAAATAGTAAGCGTCGTTGGAGAGCACGAAGGTCAGCGGCATGCTGGTGATGGCCACCACCAGCGGGAAGAAGCTGCCCCAGGAGTTCGGGATCATCTCTACCAGGGAGTTGGCCAGGGAATCCACCATCTTGGTGCCGGAGAATATGCCGGCGAATACCCCGGCGGCGAACACCAGCAGCACCACGGTCATGGCGTTGCCCGAGTGGGCGAGGATGCGCTCCTTCTGCAGGTCCAGCTGCGGGTAGTTGATCATCAAGGCCACGACGAAGCCGAGCATGAACAACACCGCTGCATTCATCAGCCCTGCCACCAGAGCCACCATCACCGCGATTACCAGCAGCAGGTTCAACCCGATCAGTTTCGGTCGCTTGTGCGGGTTATCGGCCAGGATGGCCTTGATGTAGCAATCGTCACCGCCGGTTTTCAGGTGGGTATTGCCGATTCGCTTCAGCTCCTTGCGCCCGAGAATGTAAGCGGTGAACACCACCCAAAGGGCCCCGCCCGCCATAGTCGGGAGCATCGGAATGAAGTACTCGCTGGCGTCCAGTCCGAGTACGGCGATTGCACGGGTGGCCGGACCGCCCCAGGGGCTCATGCCGCTCATGATGCTCAGCGACAGCATGGATATGCAGGCGAGGATCAGCGGGTTCATACCGATGCGCTTGTACAGCGGCAGCATGGCGGCGACGGTGATCATGTAGGTGGTGGTGCCGTCACCGTCGAGGGCCACCAGCAGCGACAGCACGGCGGTCCCCATGGCGATCTTCACCGGGTTGCCGTTGACGGTCTGCAGGATGCGGCGGATCAGCGGGTCGAACAGCCCGGAGTCGATCATGATGCCGAAGAACAGGATGGCGAAAAGCAAGAGCGCTGCCGAGGGCGCCACCGTTTTCAAGCCGTCGAGCATCATCTTGCCGAGGTCCGGCGCGAAGCCGCCGATCAGAGCGAAGACGATGGGCACCACTGTCAGGGCCACGACCGGGGACAGGCGTTTGGTCATGATCAGATAGGTGAACACGACCACCATGGACAAACCGAGCAGAGAAAGCATGGCGTTGGACTCTTGTAATTATGGGTTCCAGCTCCATCTGGGCGTACGCGCCGCCGCACATGAAGCCGCTAATCGCCAGGGCGTGCAAGCGCCCCGCCCAACCTCACGACGAGCGTAGGCGGACGGTAGCGGCGCAGGGGTGATGCAAGCAGAGTGGTATGAGAAGTTTCATATCGGTTACCCGTCTTGTGATTGTTGTCGGGGGCGTTACGAGACGCGTGTCAGTTGAATGCGTTCAGTGGAGTGCTTCGGGCATGCGGTAGTAGAGGCGGCCATCCATGATTTTGCGGGCGGTCCTTATTAGCGAAACTCGCGCGATGTCCATCGGGTTGCCATTTCGCAACTCAACCCGCAGATCCAGATGACCGGAGGGATGCTCGATTCGGATCGACTCCAGCGTGCCTCCGGCTTCCAGACGGCCGCTTTCCTGAACAATGCGCTGGGCTACGCTGCCGGGGACATTCACGGCCGCTCCGAGGGCAATGGCACCGGTAACCGCCAGTGCCTTGTGGCAGCGCTTCGGCACGAAGTAACGGGCGCAAACCGTTGCGTCACCGTTGACGGCCGGTGACAGCAGAATCGGTTTGGGCAACACGGATTGACTGACATCTCCCATGCCCATGCGGCGACCCGCTTCGCAGCGGATACGCTCCAGGCGCTCCAGCATGGTGCTGTTGGCATCCAGCAGAGCGGGTTCTGCATGCCCATCAACACCGAGGTCGCTGGCGCGAATAATCACCGTGGGAGTTGCGGCATCCAGGCAAGTAACTTCAACACCTTCAATCTGCTCGACGGCTTGGCCAGTAGGCAGCAGCGCACCGGTCTTGGCTCCGGCGACATCAAGGAAGCTCAGGCGGATACCGGCTGCAGAACCGGGTACTCCACTGATACAGGTGTCACCCTCGTATTCCACTCGGCCGCGCGGAGTCGGTACGAAGCATTCGATGATGCGCTGAGTGTTGACGTTGAACACCCGCACCCGGGTCTCCCCGTAGGTAGCCGCGACCAGACTGGTCTCGATCGCGAACGGGCCAACGGCAGAAAGCATGTTGCCGCAGTTGGGAGAGAAATCGACGTGACGCTCGGTTACGTCTACTTGCGCGAAGAGGTAGTCCACGTCCGCATCAGGGCGGCTGGAGCGGCCGACGATGGCCACCTTGCTGGTGAGGGAGTTACCGCCGCCAATGCCATCGACCTGAAGGGGATGGCCGGAACCCATGAGATCGAGCAGTACCTGGGCTCGTGCTTCCTGCGATTCTGGCAGGTCGGTCATGTGAATGAAGGGGCCGCGTGAAGTGCCGCCACGCATAATCATGCAGGGGATGCTGTTCATCATTTTGGTCTAACCCGTGACCGATCCAACGATGGCTACAGCTTGTCAGCGCCCTTTTGATGCTTCAAATGCAAAGATCATGACACACTGATAGAATCCAAGCATTAATGCGCAAATCAACGCCAAGCGAGTACTTTCATGCATCGAATAGAGTTCCTGGACCTCGCAGCCTTTGTGCGAGTTGCTGAATCCCAGTCTTTTCAGGAAGCCGCCCAGGCACTCCATTTGTCACAGCCTGCGCTCTCCCGCCGGCTTCAGAAACTGGAAGAAACCCTTGGCGCCAAACTGCTGGAGCGCACTACCCGACGTACCTGGCTAACCGAAATAGGCAAGGAATACCTGCCCCGCGCCCGGCGCATGCTGGAAGACTACGAGTCTTCCATCCAGGGCATCCGCGAACTCAAGACCCACCAGAAAGGCACGGTCACCATCGCGTGCATTCCGACCGCAGCGTTCTACTTCCTGCCGAGTGTGATTCGAGTCTTCAATGAGGCCTACCCAGGCATCCGTATTCGAATTCTCGACGTCAGCGCCAACGAAGGTCTGGAACGGGTAGTGAGCGGTGACGCCGACTTTGGCATCAACATGATTAGCGCCCAGCATCCGGACGTGAGCTTCACCCCGCTCCTTCGTGACCCCTTCGTGCTTGCCATGCGCAGCGACCATCCCCTCGCGGCGCTGGCTGAAGTGAGTTGGCAAGATCTGCAGGGGGTTCGGCTGATCACCGTGAGCCGGGACAGCGGCAACCGCATGCTGCTCGACAGCGCTCTATCCGGCCACGGAATCCGCCTGAACGGCTTTTACGAAGTGCAGCATCTATCCACCTCGCTTGGCCTGGTCGAATGCGGTCTTGGTGTAGCGATCTTGCCGCGCATGGCAATGCCAGATGCTGAACATGAGAGCCTTTGTTCCCGGGAGCTGCCTCCACCTCACATTGAGCGCACGATCGGCCTGGTGCGCCGAGATGGCGAACACTTGTCGAGCACCGCGGAACTATTCATCGAGATGTTGCTAAAACGATGGCGTGAATAGGTTCTATCAGCCCAGAACAAATGCAGTCCGTTGCCTGCACATCCTGCCGGTACGCGAAGTCGAATCGCTGCGCGCTATGGTTAGCGCGCTGAAACGCCTCACCCCTTCCATATCGATGCCTGGGTGGATGAAACGAGCGCCATCCGCCCTACGTGGCTAGAACCCATTCGATATCGACTCCAGCCAACGACTGCCAGTCGCTACGCCAGCCAGCATCCCGGGGCCGTCTACCTCGCCGGTTGAAGAACGGCCCGCCCGCGAGTTTGCCGCGGGCGGGTAGTCCAGGTCGACGAGGGTTTTCCCTTGCCTGTGACAGACAGGATGAAGTCGCAGTATCACCCCGCGCGAACCTCGATGCGCCTGCCACGCGCGCGCTCTTCCTTGGGCAGTTCGATACGCAGCACGCCGTTGCTGCATCTGGCTTTGGCCTTCTCGGCAATGACCGGAGCGGGAAGCTGGAAGGTGCGCCGGAAACTGCCGAAGGTGCACTGCCGGACGCGATAACGCCCATTGCCCCGCTCCTGCTCGATGCGCTTTTCACCGCGAATGATCAGGGCATCTCCCCGCACTTCCAGATTCAGATCTTCCTTCACCATGCCCGGCACCTCGAGGCGAACGACGACCTGGTCGCCATCCTCGTAAAGATCGCCGGCCAGCAATCCCCAGTTCGAGTCAAGTGCCGGTGACGAGGCAGCATCCTCCGACGAGTTCCTGCTCCGGTTGACGGGCGTGAAGCGCGTCAGCGCCTCGCTGGCACGATCACGAAGCTGGCGCCAGCCCTCACCCAGTGAATGCCAGGTTTCCTCCAGCCCATGCTTGAGCTCAGCTAGTTTATCCATGGGATCGACCTCCGCAGGCTCAGGGGCCTACTCGCTTCTCACGACAATCTTCCGCGGTTGGGCATGTGCATGCTTGGGAATACGCAAATTCAGCACACCGTCCCGCAGCTGAGCGTCGATCTGGGTGGTATCAAGCTCGGAGCTCAAGGTGAAGGCTCGCCGGAATCGCGAGAGCTGGACTTCGGCATAGACGGCCTCCAGCTGTCCGGACATCGCTGGCATGATCTCCCCTTCCAGCACAAGCGTGTCACCTTCCACATTGACCACGAGGCGCTCCTTGGGTACGCCCGGAAGGTCCGCAAACACCTGGATTCCGTTGTCATCTTCGAAGACATCGATACGCGGCAGCAGTGTTTGGGTTTCAGTCTCGCCGCGCACGACCGCTTGCTTGTCGTTCATGGTGATACCTCCTGCAAACCTATGCTGTTACTGAATGGCTATGCGCCTGGGTTGCGCAGCCTCCCGCCGAGGCAGAGAGATGCGCAGAACGCCGTCGCAATAGTGAGCCTCGACCTTGTCGGTATCGACCTCATCGTTGAGGCTCACGGTGCGCTTGAAACGTCCGGAATAACGCTCGTTGGCGTACACGGAACAATTGCTCTCATCCGTGCTGCGCGCGGGTCGGCGCTCGCCGGATATCGATAACAAGCCTCGGTGAATCTGCAGATCGAGGTCGGTCGGATCGACACCAGGAACGAAGGCGTAGACTTCCAGGCTGGACGGCGTGCTTCCCACGTTGATCGCAGGAAAAGCACCGCTGGCCAAGGCACGAATGCTGCCCGGACGCCCGAGACCCGGTCCCAGGACTTGTTGCAGTTCGCGCTGTAGCCTCTCGAACTCGGCAATGGGATCGCTCGACAGATTAAGAAGGGACTCGTACATGACAAACCTCCTCCCGGCTGACGGACATGATCTCGAACAGAAGGCTCGAAGCTCCCGGCTCCGGCCCCTGACGACGGGAAATATGTAAGCGATTTCGAGGTTTTCAAGTCCTGGCTTAAACGAATATGGAATTAGATATTCCCTCTCTTTGCACGTTGAATCTTTGCCCTGGCCCCACTGGATGTAGCCCGGGGAACGACTTAAATCCGGGCTTCTCGAACTCGGCCAGATGCGGCGGTGCAGCCAAACGCGCCTCGCCTTCACTCGTCCGGTCCGGCCCTAAAAGCCGGGCGGGGCGGCAGAGTCTTTGGCAGCTCACCAGCCTGAGGCTGGAGCCTTTGGACAACGGGCTTGAGCTTCTCGGCGATGACCTTGGCAACCGCTTTTCTTGGCTTCGTCCGCAAGCGCCTCACTCACGGCTCAAATGATCGCGGGCGGCGTCCTGACCTTTACTCGACGAAGGCTGATCGAACCCAATCAGGCTTCGTCGCTGAGGTCGAGGCGCAATGCCGTCACTCAGGAATTGAGCGCGGCATCGGCCGTCATCTGCTGGTCACCGGCAGCCGCATGGCGGCGCACTTTGAACCAGGCGGCATACAGCGCCGGGACGAGGAGGCCTCCAGCGAGAACCTGCACCTGCATCGCACGGTGGAGCGCATGTTCGAGATCATCAAGCAGCTCAACCAGCGCAGCCTGGACTACGGCCAGACCATACGCGGCGTGGACCAGGCCTCCAGCGAGATGGGGCAGTCAGTCGACGTCCTGCGCAGCAGCGCGGAGCGAGTGAGGCATACGGCAAACCAACTGCAGCAGCTTGTTGGGCAATTCAACGTGAGCCCGCGGACGAACGAAAACTCAGTTGCATGAAGCAAGCAGCCAAGAAGCGCCACCTTGGTCAGGGCATTGAAACGGAGATGCCCAACCGGGATTCCCCAAGAATTCGGCGTAGTTGGGCAACCGCGGTGTTGCTGACAGGACGTCGGCGAATGAGGCCGGAACCACCGTTTCGGCTTCGAATTAGTCATGCGAATGGAGCGCATGCCGCTATAGGTACCACCCGTACAACATGGCGTTCCCCTCCCCCCTACGCTGGACCTGGGCGGCGCCGGTCAAAAGCCGGCGCTGCCCAGCGCTTTTGTGACCTTGCCCCCGCTATGGCGCGAAGTGGAAGTCATTAGCACCGTTGCTCAGTTCGCGGGCTACTTGCTGCGCTCACCTACGTCGCTGCGCAGGGGCTCGGTGCCGGGTGTTCGCGTGTACCAGGGGCGCTGTATGCGCAGCACCAACTGGTCGATCTGCGGCACCAGCAGGTTGGCCGCCAGCACGGCGAAGCAGAGACCATCGGCATAAAGCCCGAATTCGCGAATCAATTCGGTCAGCACGCCAATGGCTGCGCCGAAGAGGATGCGACCAGCGCGTGTATCGGGGCTGGTGACCGGATCGGTGGCGATAAAAAAGGCGGTGAACAGCAAGCCGCCAAGGCTGAGGCTGTACAGGCTTTCCTGTGGGGTATGGCCGGCTGCCAGGCACAGCAAAACGGTGCTGACGAGCATCGCCAGCGGAATCTCGATTCGGATCACCCGCAGGACAGCCAGTATCAAGCCGCCGGCAACATAGCCGTACCCTGACAGATTGGGGGTGATCGGTGTGAGCTGGTTCCGGGACAGCTGTGTGACGCCGGCGAACGCATCGAGGTTGAGGGGGGGCGCCAGCTGTAACTGCTGCAGAAGAACCGCCTTGGCGTCCAGGCCGAGGGACCAGGGGGCATAGTTCGATGGCGCCGGGTACAACTGTTGGTAGAAGCAGATCGCGATGATCCCCAGGCCAACCATGGCGGGGTTGAGGCGGTTTCGACCAAGGCCTCCACTGCCGTGTTTACACAGTGCGAGAGCGGCAAAACTGGCCAGCGCCATCATCCACAGCGGCACCATCAGCGGCAGTGCCCGAGCCAGTATCAGGCCGAGCACGAGCCAGCTCAGGTCGCTCAACCCTTCGCGTACATTACGTCCGCGCAGGCGCAGCAGGCCGGCTTCGAAGCCCAGGGCAAGCAGCACGCACCAGAAGGTCTGCAACCAGACCACGACGCCGAATTGCCAGGCATACAGGGCGGTGCCCGGCAGCAGACACAAGCTGACCAGCAGCATCACCGTGCGGAGTCGGTGCGGGGTCGGACGGAGTATCAGGCTCATGGACGCAGCTCCGTTTTGCTCTGGCGAAAGCGCTCGCGCAGCGGCAGATGGCTCGGACAGGTGCTGCTGCAGCTGCCGCACTCAATACAGGCTTCGAGTCGCAGATCCTGCAGGCTGGCCTTGTCCTGGCGTTCGGCGGCGGCGTAGAGGTCCAGCGGTCTGAGGGACATCGGGCAGACATCCACGCAGCGTGTGCAGCGGATGCAACTGCCCGCGGGTTGGGCTGCCGGCAGGTAGCGCTCGGCGCCGAATATCAGGCAGCTACTGGTCTTGCTGATGACGGCGGTTGGGGCCGGTAGCGGCTGTCCCATCATCGGGCCGCCGACCTGGGTCAGTTGGCCTTCGGGGCCGGCGCCAGCAATCGCGCGCAGTGCGCTGACCGGGTAACCCACCGGCACCTCGACATTCCCGGGGCGCTCGCAGACTCCGGTCAGCGTCAGCACGCGTGATATCAGCGGCTCGGCGTGAAAGACGGCCCGTCCCAGTGCGTAGAGCGTCGCGACATTCAGCGCCAGTACGCCGATATCGGCGGGCCGGGTCCCTGGCGCCAGGTTGCGACCACTCAGGCTCTTGATCATCAACGGTTGGCCCCCAGCCGGGTAACGCTCCGGTAGCGAACAGATCTCGACCCGGCTGCGCGCCTGGCGAGAGGCGGCACGCAACGCGGCCATCGCCTCGGGTTTGTTGGTTTCGATGCCGAAGCGGGTAAGGGTTATTCCCAGTAGAGCGGCGAGATAATCGGCGGCTTCGATCAGCGCCTCGGCGCGTTCGCGCATGAGACGGTCATCGCAGGTCAGGAAAGGTTCGCATTCGGCACCGTTGATCAGCAGCAGATCGGGGTGCTGGGCGCCGGCCAGCTTGAGGGCGGTCGGGAACCCCGCCCCACCGAGGCCAACTATCCCCATCCGCAATGCTCGTTCGACCAGCGCATCAGGCGTTTGCGGCAACTCCAGCAGCGGGCGCTCCATCCACTCGTCCAGACCATCTGCATTCAGAATGACGGCCATGACCGGCTCGGCCGAGTCGGCGGCAAAGGCAAGGCCAACCTGTTCCACGATGCCGGAGGTGCTGGCATGCACCCACGGGGTGTTGTCATCGCCGATACCGATCACCTCGCCCTTGCGCACATGCTGCCCGGGCTGCACACAAGGCTTGGCGCATCGGCGCCCACGCTCGAGCGGAATTGCCAGCTGTACCTGTCCGACTGCGATCGGGGCAATCGGCGTGGCGTTGGATAACTGCTTATAGCCTCTGAGCTTGATCCCCCCGTGCCAGTTGCGCTGTGAGGGTGAAGCGATGGCCAGCAGGCTGCGCCAAAAGGGCTTCTGTTGCGGTTGACGCTGGCCTTGGACGAGGTGTGGTACGCGCTCGACGCTCTGCATTGATTGGCTAGACATTTTCTGCCCTCCAATTTATTGGACGTAAAACACCCCTGTGCGCCATTGCGCATAAGGGGCTATTGCTTCCGGGGTCTTGAGGGAAAAGCGAGGCGGGGCACTCGATCACTCACGGGACTCAGAGTGTCGAACGGGCGACCTGTTCAGTTTTTAATCAAAAACCTGACAAATGGTAGGTCTATTGCCGACCTGCGATACGACCCACCGGGGCGCTGCGAAGTGTGGCCGGCAGCGGCTGCGGTGTACCCATTCGGGCTATGCCGGAGTAGAAAAACGCGAAGGACATGCAGGGCGCCAGGTCATCTGGCAGGTCGCAGCCCGGCGCAGTACTTACAAGCAGTTGTACGAGTGTACGAGCGCAGCACACTGCAAAAGGCCAGTGCGCACGATCGAGAAGGCCAAGGCACAGTTACGGGCGAAGGTCGAGCATCGTTTCGAGTGATCAAACGCCAGTTCGGCGACATGAAGGTGCGCTTCTGTTCTTGGCCAAGAACACTGCGCATCTGATGACGCTGTTCGCCCGTTCGCACCTGCGGATGGCGCGCCGCCATTCGCTGCCTAATCGTCGGTATCCAGCCCGCCGGCACCGGTCAACGAATGCTCGTAGTGCTCTTTGAATGTCTCGGCCGCCACTATTGCTTTGCACTGGAGTTCCCAGTAGTCGACCCTTACATCGTCATCGCTCAGGTCTGGCCCAGAACTGAGGAAATCCGCAACCGCGTCGAACGCATTCGCTGCGTCGCGCGCGAGCCTGTCGGCTTTCTGCCAATAGGTTTCCGCCATGCTCTGATCCTCCAGGGTAGGGACAAGAGAGTTAGGCACAGCATCACGAAGCACGCCACCTGATCGGCAAGGCGTTTAGCCCTCCAGCATCCGGGCGTGCTCTTCAGCCCAACGGTGAAGAACGTCCTCCGGGACGCAGTGGGGCGCCTCTACGCGCGCTTTCCACTTCTCTGCGAAAGAGATGGCTGAGGCTTGGTCCTTGAACGACACCGCCATTCCGCAGGCTTCCACTTGCCATACATCTCGTCCCTGGTCGTCGAGCCGCTGAACCGCGATGTGCATAGACAACCTCCAAAATGAAAGGCCAATCAGCCTCAAGAGCCAAGCCAAATGGCAGGCAAAAAAAGCCAACCACATGGGTTGACTACTACTTGCAAACTATAAGCACGCTTGAGCACTGACGCACTTTTCTGGGTGTTACAACCTGTGCATACGCACTGCCTCTTGACGCTGCCTCCCGGCGACAGGCGTATGTGGATCGCAGCAAGGCCATCAAGCTCGCGTTATCCAAGCGGTTGGCAGATAGCGAATCTCGCACCGTCCACCGGCGTGAGTGCGTAGAACGCAGAAGTCGAGCGACAGGGCGTCACCGGCTGCATTTGGTTGGTGGATGAACGAAGCGTCATCTACCCTACCCGGCTTCCCTTTGCGCAATCAGCCAAATCCCACAGGCCAACAGCGTTGCCGCTTCCGCGGGCCATCCATAGGCTCTGTCACCGGCGCCTAAGAAACGCCCTAACCAGAGCGGTCTTCCGCACCCGACAGCCATGCGGCTTTTTTGTGCTCGCGGCATAATCGCGCCCGCACAAAACCTCTGCTCTGTCGGGAGTGGACTAATACAAGACCCGAAAGGGAAATATGTCCGGCCCTTCTCTGGTGGGTTTCTTAGCTCCCGACTCCAATCACGCCGTAAGAAGCGACCAGAGGTAATGGATATGCCCGAGTTCCCGCAGTGTCACCCCGCCCCTCCCGCCAACGCCGAAGTCCTGATGCCCACCCGGTTCGTCCGCCACAAGCG
>NZ_SSOK01000014.1:0-41820 GCF_029871195.1 Pseudomonas sp. BN415 | reverse complement strand
CTCACCCCAACCCCTCTCCCAGGGGGAGAGGGGCTAGACCGAACGAGGACTCACCCCATGCAAACCAAGCTCCTGATCAATGGCCAGCTCGTCGCCGGCGAAGGCCCCAGCCTCGCCGTGCTCAACCCGTCCCTGGGCAGCGCCCTGGTGGAAATCGCCGAGGCCAGCCCGGCCCAGGTCGACGCCGCCGTGCGGGCCGCCGACGCCGCTTTCCCGGCCTGGTCGCAGACCCCGCCGAAGGACCGCGCCACCCTGCTGCTGAAGCTGGCCGACACCATCGACGCCCACGCCGAGGAACTCGCTCGCCTGGAATCACAGAACTGCGGCAAGCCCTACGCCGCCGCCCTGAACGACGAACTGCCGGCCATCGCCGATGTGTTCCGCTTCTTCGCCGGCGCCAGCCGCTGCATGAGCGGCTCCGCGGCAGGCGAATACCTGCCCGGCCACACCTCGATGATCCGCCGCGATCCGATCGGCGTGGTCGCCTCCATCGCGCCGTGGAACTACCCGCTGATGATGGCCGCCTGGAAGCTCGGCCCGGCCCTGGCCGCCGGCAACACCGTGGTGCTCAAGCCCTCCGAGCAGACCCCGCTGACCGCACTGAAGCTCGCCGAATTCATCGCCCAGATCTTCCCCGCTGGCGTGGTGAACCTGGTCTTCGGCCGTGGCCCGAGTGTCGGTGAGCCGCTGGTGACCCATCCGAAAGTGCGCATGGTGTCCCTGACCGGCTCGGTCGCCACCGGCAGCCGGATCATCGCCGGCACCGCCGACAGCGTGAAACGCATGCACATGGAGTTGGGCGGCAAGGCGCCGGTGATCATCTTCGACGACGCCGACATCGACGCCGCCGTGGAAGGCATCCGCACCTTCGGGTTCTACAACGCCGGCCAGGACTGCACCGCCGCCTGCCGCATCTACGCACAGAAGGGCATCTACGAGCGCTTCGTGGCCAAACTGGGCGAAGCCGTGGGCAGCATCCAGACCGGCCTGCAGGACGACCCGGCCACCGAGCTCGGCCCGCTGATCACCGAGCAGCACCTGGAACGCGTCGAAGGCTTCGTCCAGCGCGCCGCCGCCCTGCCACACATCCAGGTGGTCACCGGCGGCTCCCGCGTCGACGGACCGGGCTTCTTCTTCCAGCCCACCGTGCTCGCCGGCGCTCGCCAGGACGACGAAATCGTCCGCCGTGAAGTGTTCGGCCCGGTGGTTTCGGTCACCGCCTTCGACAGCGAGGAGCAGGTGCTGGAATGGGCCAACGATTCCGACTACGGCCTGGCCTCTTCCCTCTGGACGTCCGACGTCGGCCGCGCCCACCGCCTGTCCGCGCGCCTGCAGTACGGCTGCACCTGGGTCAACACTCATTTCATGCTGGTCAGCGAAATGCCCCACGGCGGCGTCAAGCACTCCGGTTACGGCAAGGACATGTCCATGTATGGGTTGGAGGATTACACCGCCATTCGCCACGTGATGTTCAAGCACTAACGAGCCGGCCTCGGCCGGTTCCTTGTGGGAGCGGAGATCTTGTGCGGGCGACTTCAGTCGCTGAGCAGGCCGCAGGTCTGCCCTGGAAACCTCGGGGCAGCTACGCCGCCCTTCGCGATTGAAATCGCCCCCACAAAAAGCCGAGCAAAGCCGTTCCACAGGCAGTACCCGCACAAGCCACCAGGAGATCCAGCAATGCGTAACACCTTGCGTAGTTTCGGCTTCATCCTGCTTTCCACCCTGGCCTGCATGGCCCACGCGGCCGACGATGCCAAGGCGATAGTCGACGGTTACATGGCCGCCTGGAATGCCCACGATGTCGACAAGGCCGCCAGCTTCCTGGCCGAAGACGCGGAGTTCTTCGACGCCACCGTCGGTACCCCGCAACAAGGCCGCGCCGCTGCCCGCGACAACGTGATCAAGGTGTTCATCACCGCCGTGCCGAACCTCACCTGGAAGATGACCAGCGAGCCCATCGTCAGTGCCGACGGCATTGCCTTCCAATGGGAGTTCGCCGGCACCAACAGCGGCGCCTGGAGTGCCGAAACCCCGGCCACCCACAAGCCGCTGAAGTTCGAAGGCGTGAGTTTCATCCGCGTGAAGGACGGCAAGATCGCCTACCAGGGCGACTACTACGACGCCCTCGGCTTCAACAAGCAGCTCGGCTGGTAAGCCGAAGGTCTCCGGAGCGCCCTGCGGGTCGGGCAGAAATATGACGCCCAACGCCTCATCGTTGGGCTTCGTTCACGACTCTTGCCGGAATTTCCCCGCTGGGTGTGCTGCGCATGGGGTCCCCCTACCCTTCGACTCCGGCCGCCGCCGCCAACCCCTTCTCCGCCAGCCACGCCGGATTGAACAAACGCCCCGCATACAACCCACCCCGGTCGCACAGCAGGGTGATGATCCGGTGCCCCGGCCCGAGCTGGCGAGCGACTTGCACGGCGGCGGCCAGGTTGATGCCGGATGAGCCGCCGACGAACAAGCCCTCCTCCCGCAACAGGTGGTAAACCATGGCCACGCAGGCGGGATCGTCCACTTGCACGGCGTCGTCTATGGGGGTGCCTTCGAGGTTGGCCGTGATGCGCGTGGTGCCAATGCCTTCGGTGATGGAGCTGCCCTCGGCCACCAGCTCGCCGCGTTTCACCCAGTTGTAGAGCGCACTGCCCATCGGATCGGCGAGCACGATGCGGACCTGCGGATCACGCGCCTTGAGGTAGCGCGCGACGCCAGCCAGGGTGCCGCCGGTACCCGTGGCGCAGACGAAGGCATCCAGCCGGCCCTCGGTGTCGGCCCAGATTTCGGGACCGGTAGTCTCGAAGTGGGCCTGGCGATTGGCGGTGTTGTCGAACTGGTTGGCCCAGATGGCACCCGGCAGTTCGGCAGCCAGGCGGCCGGCGATCTTCTGGTAGTTATCCGGGTCCTTGTAGGGCTTGGGCGGTACCGGGCGCACTTCAGCCCCCAGGGTACGCAACAGGTCGAGCTTTTCCGGGGACTGGTTGTCGGGAATCACGATGATGCAGCGGTAGCCCCGTGCCGCGCAGATATGCGCCAAGCCTATGCCGGTGTTGCCAGCGGTGCCTTCCACCACGGTACCGCCGGGGTACAGCAAGCCCTGGCGTTCGGCGTCGTCGATGATGAAGCGGGCCGCGCGATCCTTGACCGAGCCGCCGGGGTTGAGGAATTCGGCCTTGCCCAGGATGTCGCAGCCGGTCGCGGCGCAGAGGCTGTCCAGACGCAGAAGGGGCGTGTTGCCGACGCTGCCGATGAAACCTTCGCGAATCGCCATGCTGCACCTCCCGCAGGTGCATGGGGACGAACAGTTTCAGTCTAGCTTCGCTCTAGCGGGACCGGCCGTCTTCGAACTGGTGCTTGATGACATCCGAAACGGTTGCGGTCATGACCGCCGTGGAAACCCCGAACATCAGGATGCCGTTGGCGGCTTCCAGCGGGCCCAGCAGCCGCCACTGCTCGGTCATGACGATGTCGCCGTAGCCCAGCGTGGCGAAGTTCACCCCCGAGTGATAAAGCGCCGTGGCGAAGCTGTCGAATTCCCCCAGCATCAGGAACAGCGCCCCCCACACCGCCATCTGGATGAAGTTGCCCAGCAGCATCACCAGCATCACTGCCGACAGCAGCAACGTGATGCGCCAGGCCGATAGGTGAACCCTTCCGCCTCGCACATAGCGGATGTACGGTTTCAGACTGAAGGCCACGAACACTGACTGCATGAACAGGCAGAGCACCATCACGGGAATTCCAACCAGCAGATTGATCAGCATCGAACAGACCTCTCAAAGGGCGGCACGGCCTTGCCGCTGAAAACGCCGGCGGTCGATCAGGTAGACCGCCACACAGGCGTACAGGGTGACGGCGATGAACAGCCCCATACGTACCGCGAAGGCGGTGTAGACATCCTTGCCAGCCTCGCTGTCCTGCACTGACTGCCCCAGCAGGATGATCAGGGTCACCAGGGTGTTCACCCAGAATCCCGGTGTCTGTCGGGTCGCCACCAGCGCGTAGAGGCGGCGCGCCAGCAGCAGCCCGAACAGGAGCATCCAGAGAAAGAACATCCACAGGTGCGGGAACAGGCTCAGGGCCGCCCAGAACAACATCGCGAGCAGGCCACCGAGCAGGGTCGAGCCCAACAGCTCGCGGCCGGCATTGCGAGCGGAGGCGCCGCAGACCTGCTGGCCCAGGCTGACCGCCTTCATGATCAGCGGCATGTAGCTGGAAGGGTCGATCAGCGCCAGGAGGAAAGCTGGCAGCACTACCAGTGCAGCACGTAGCGCAATCCAGGCAGATTCGCTGTCTCCCAGCACCGGGCGGCTCGGCGAGGCCGAGGCATTGACCGGCTCCGGGAACAGCCAGTGGCTGACCGCCGCGACCAGCACGGCGAGCACGATGCCCTTGGCCAGAGCCTCGATAACCATGACCGCCAAGCCGAAATCGAAGGTGCCAGCCGCGGATATCATGGTCAGGCCGACCACCAGGAACTGTGTCACCAGGGGATTGCCTCCGCGCAGGCCGTAGCGGAAGCAAAGGAACAGGCACAGCCCCACCAGCAGGACGCCACTGGGCGGTGCATGACGCAGCAGCGGGATGATCAGCAGGCCGCTGCCGGTGGTCAGCATGATGAGCAGGGCCAGGGCCGGGGCCGCCTTGAGGGGCAGCGGGCGGTTGTTGGTGATCAGCAGCAAAAGGACGAAGATCGGCGGCAGGAAAGGTATCGGCAAGGCAAAGCCGAAGCTGATCGCCAGGCACAGCGCGACACCGCTGGCCATGCGCAGCGCCCGTCGACCGCGTGGATCGCCCTCAGTAGGCATAGGACAGCCAGCTCATCAGGTAGATGAACAACCGGCCCAGGGGATTGAGCGGATTGCCCTCGCTCGGAAACGCCATGACCTCCGCCTGGCCACCGACGCGCAGGCCACGCAGCTGATCCAGCTCACCGGGGGCGAATTCCACGATCACCGGGAAGCGCTGCGCCGGGCGCAACCAGTCGCGGCTGTTATCCACCGTCGGCAGGGTGCCTGGGGCCGGGGCCTGCCCGACACTGACGCCATACCCGATGCTGCGTACCTTTCCTTCGAACAGCCGTCCCGGCAGGGCGTCGAGCACAATGGCCACAGGCGTGCCGACCTCGACATGGCCCAGGTTGTTCTCGGTCATCTCGGCGCTCAGCCACAGGTCGTGGATGGCGATCTGGGTCATGACCGGGCTGCCAGCGCCGACGTACTGGCCGACATCGGTGCGCAGGTCGGTGATCAGGCCGGCGGAACGGGCCTTCACCCGGGTATTGGCCAGATCGAGCTCGGCTTTTTCCAACGCAGTGGCGGCACTGCGCAACTGCGCGTTCTCCTCATCGCTGCCGCCCTGTTGCTCGCGCGCCCGCTGCACTTCGGCGCGTGCCGCGGCCACCTGGCTGATGGCCTGTTCGAGGGTCGCCCGTGCCCCTTCCAGGCGACGCACGGAAATGGTGCCCGGATCGTCCCGATACAGCCGCTCCAGGCGATCGTTGTCTTGCCGCGCCTTCAGTTCATTAGCCTGGGCGGCTCGCAGCGACGCCAGTGCCGAGTCGATGGCGGCGGTGCTCGCACCGATCTGTCGGCGAACGGTTTCGAGATCGGCCCGGGCGCGGTCGGCAGCGATCTGGTACTGCTCCGGGTCCACTTCGAAGAGCACCGCGCCAGCGTCGACGTCCTGGTTGTTGCGCACATGTACCTTGGTGACCCGGCCGGCGACTTCGGCAGCTACCGGCACCACGAAGGCCTGCACCCGTGCCTGCTGGGTATAGGGGGTGAAACGATCCGCCAGGAGGTACCAGGCCAGTGTCAGGACGATCACCAGCGCCACCCATTTCGTCCCCTTCGCGGCCGCATCGGGCGCTCCGGCTGGTTCGGGCTTTGCCGTTTCCTCGGCCGGAGCCTGCGGTTGCTCGCTCATTCTCGTTCACCTTGCTCGGTATCAGCGTCTGGCTCGGCCGTAGCCGGCGGCTCGTCCAGCAGATCATCCCAGTCGGTACGCCGTTGCATCTGCTCGCGGGTGGTGTCGTCGATCATGGGACCGTCCCGGTACCAACCACCCCCGAGGGCCTTGTACAGGCCGATCAGGTTGCTAACCGCATCGCTGCGGCTGAGCAGGTAGCTTTCCTGCTGCTGGAACAGCTCGCGCTGGGCATCCAGCACTCGCTGGAAGTCGGCGAAGCCTTCGATGTACTGGGCGTTGGCCAGGTCCAGCGAACGCAGGGCAGACAGCGCGCTCTCGCGGCGGATGCGCTCGCTTTCCAGCGCCTTGGCCAGCCCGGTGGCGGCGTCGTCGGCCTCGCGCGCGGCTTGGCGAACCCGGTCACGGTAGGCCTCGATCAACTGCTGCAAGCGAGCGTCCTGCACGCGCACGTCGTTCTTGATCCGGCCGTGGTCGAACAGGTTCCAGGTCAGGCTGGGACCGCCGACCAGGTCCAGAGTGTCGGAGGCGCCATCGAGGCTCGAGGCACTCCAGGCGATGCTGCCCAACAATGCCACCGACGGATACAGATCGGCCTCGGAGAAACCGATCAGCGCCGACTGGGCGGCGACCGCCAGTTCGGCTGAGCGCACATCCGGCCGACGCAGCAGCAGATTGGCGGGGACGTCCTGCAGCACCGCCGCATCGGGAAGCGGAATGAGCCCGACCCGTTCGGCCAGCTCAGGCAAGGGACCCGGTGGCCGACCGATCAGCACGGCGAGCGCGTTGCGCGTCCTGGCGACCTGGCCCTCCAGATCGGGAACGGTCGCCAGGGTGCCCAGGTACTGGGTTTTCGCCTGCTGGAAGTCCAGTTCGGAACTGTCGCCACTGCGGAACAGCCGCTCGGTGATCTCAAAGCTGCGCTTCTGCCGTTCCGCGTTTTCCCGAGCGATGCGTAGGCGGGCCTCGAAAGTTCGGAGGACGAAGTAGGTATCCGCCACCTGGGCACGCAACAACACCAGGGCGTCTTCGTAGTTGGCCCGGGCGGCGAAGTAGGCCGCGTCCGCGGATTCGATGGCGCGACTGAATCGGCCCCAGAAGTCCAGCTCCCAGGCAATGTCGAACGCGGCACCATACTGCCAGGAATGACTGTCCTGGGGATTACGGCCGCCGGACTGGTCACGGTCCAGGTAGAGGCTATCGGCGCTGGCCTGCTGGAACTGCGGGTAGCGACCACTCACTGCGATACCCAGTTGCGCACGAGCCTCCATCACCCGCAGGCCGGCAATTTCGAGGCTGGAGTTGTACACGTCCGCCTCGGCGATCAGGGCATCCAGGGTCGGGTCCTCGAACACCCGCCACCACTGCCGGAAGTCGGGCTCCGGTCGGTCGAGGCTCATCTGCTCCAGCGCGGGGCTGCTCCAGTGCTCCACCCAGGGCTCGCGGGGCGACTGGAAATCCGGCCCCAGCCGCACACAGCCACTGAGGCCAAGCACACCGAACAGGACCAGCCGGAAGGCGGCGGAGTGGACCATGGCACCGGGTCCGGCTCAGGTCGCTCGCCCCTCCTCTTCCGCGTCCGCGTCCAGCGCCGTGGGTTGGTCCTCCACCCAGTGCCAGAACAGCATGTAGCCGACCGCCAGCATGACCGGGCCGATGAAGAGCCCGATGATGCCGCCGGTGACCATGCCACCCAGGGCGCCGATCAGCACCACGGGCATCGGCACGTCGACGCCACGCCCCAGCAACAAGGGTTTCAGGACGTTGTCCGACATCCCGGCAACGAAGGTGTAAATGGCGAAAATGATGGTTCCGGCGGTCGCCCCTTGGGTGGCGAACACGAAGATGATCACCGGGATGGTGATCAGCAATGCGGGCAGTTGCATGATGCCCAGCAGCAGCACGCCGAGTGCCAGGAGGCCAGCGCCCGGGATCCCCATCAGCACGAAGCCGATGCCCACCAGCAGCATCTGGATGAAGGCAATGCCGACCACGCCCTGGGCCACGGCGCGAATGGTCGCCGTGCAAAGCTCGGCGATCTGCGGGCCACGGTCCGGCCCGGAGATGCGTGAAGCGATCTGTAGGGCACTGCGGTGGCCGTTCTCGCCAAAGGCCATGAAGATGCCCGCCACGATCAATGCGGCGATGAACAGCAAAAAGCCCGCCCCTACGCCGGCCAGCTTGCCGAACATGCTCATGCCGAAGCCGCGCAGGTGGGGCAGCAGCTTCTTCATCAGACTGGTCAGGTCGACCGACGCCTGCTGCCAGAAATCGAACAGTGGCTGGCCGATCAGTGGCCAGCTGGCAACCGACGCGTTGGGCGATGGAATGTTCAGCTCACCGTCTTTGAAAAGTGCAATGGCCCCCTGCACCGACTCGGCCATGGAAGACGCCAGCAAGTAGATCGGCACCATCAGCAGGATCAGGGAAACCACGACGATCAGCGTGGCCACGTGGCCATCACGCATGCCCAGCTTGGTCTTCAGGCTCTGATGCAGTGGGTAGAACGTGACGCCCAGAATCAATGCCCAGAGCATCAGATTGAGGAAAGGATGGAAAACCTGGTAGCAGGAAATGGCGAGGATCGCGACCAGGCCTGCTCGAATGAGCACGTCCATCAGACCGCGAGACAGGATCCTTTCCGAAACGGAACTTGGCAGCATTGAACTCTCCTTCTGCTGTATCAATCAGGCAAAACCAGTCGGACATTCCTACTGCTTGGCAGCGATCCAACGGACGTACGGCGCGAGATCCTCAAGCCGCACTGGAGTCTGATCCAAGTCATTTCTGTTCAATGATCGTCATTTCTGCCGGCTTCCAGCCTCGACGCCCCTATCGTGTCGGGCCTAAAGCGACGTCTGCGATCCGCTGCTGGATCGGTTGAATACCAGCATAGTCGCTACTCGACGATTGGTAGCCCCCTTGCGAGAAGGCCTCTGGCAAGGGGTTCCCCCTGGCGGGCGCCAGGGGGTGATACGGAGGTGGCGTCGGCTTGGGATCAGGCCACCGGCTCGCCGATATCCTCGTTCCACAACTCCGGCCGGGCTTCGATGAAATCCTCCATGAGCTTCACGCACTCGGCATCCTGCAGGACCTCCAGCTCCACGCCACGGGAGCGCAGCAGTTCCTCCTCGCCCATGAAAGTGCGGTTCTCGCCGATGATCACCTTGGGAATCCCATAGAGCAGGATGGCGCCGCTGCACATGGCACACGGCGACAGCGTGGTGTAGAGCACCGCCTCGCGGTAGACGCTGGCGGGCTGGCGACCGGCGTTCTCGAAGGCGTCCATCTCGCCGTGCTTGATCGCACTGCCTTCCTGGATACGGCGGTTATGGCCCCGACCGATGATGCGGCCCTTGTGGACGATCACCGAGCCGATGGGAATCCCGCCCTCAGCCAGGCCCTGGCGGGCTTCTTCGATGGCGGCTTGCATGAAAGGGTCCATGGTCATTCCTTGGTTTCCAATGGGTTGATCCTGTGGTTTACGCGACAGGCTGCTTTTCCTGCAAGGCCTGCTTTGTCAGCCAGATGCGGTAGGCATTGATCCCGGCACGTACCGAGCTGAACACCAGCGGCGGTTTCAGCTCACCAAACTGCCCGGAGCGTAGCAGCAGGTCGTGTGCCGGACCGAAGAGACGGGCAAAGCCGAGAAAAACGCCCCGGGCCGCGAGGGTTTCCTGCACCTCACGCAAGGTGGCCAGGCCGGTCACGTCCAGGTTGATCATGGTCTCGGCGTTGAGCAGCACCGCGCGCGGGTCTTCCGCACGCTCCACCACAGCCAGCAGGCGCTGCTTGAAGTAATCGGCATTGAAGAACAGCAGCGGCGCGTCGAATCGGTAGATGATCAGCCCCGGCAAGGTGGTGGCCTGTGGATAACGCCCAAGTTCCACCTGGCCGTCCACGCCCTCCACCCAGCCAAGCTCCGCGTCGCTGGGGCGATAGGTGAGGTACAACAGGCGCAACAGGGCCAGGACAACCGCAACGAAGATGCCGGGCAGCACACCGACACCCAGCACGCCCACGGTGGTCAGCAAGCAGAGGCCGCACTCGAAGCGGCTGAGGCGCCAGAAGGCCTTCAGCGCGCGGAAATCGATCAGCCCCCAGCCGGCTAGCATCAGCACCGCGCCCAGGGCTGCGATCGGCACCCAAGCCAGCGGGCCGTGGAGGAACACCAGTACCGCGACTATCACCAGGGCCACCACCACGCTGACCATCTGCGTCTTGCCGCCCACCAAGTCGTTCACCGCCGTGCGCGAATCCGCACCGCTGATGACGAAGGACTGCGACACCCCGGCGCCGACGTTGGCCAGCCCCAGGGCGATGAATTCGCGGTTGGCATCGATGGCGTAGCCATGACGGGCGGCGAAGCTGCGGGCGGTGAGCATGGCACTGCAGAAGCTGACGATGGTGATACCGGTGGCGTCGCGCAGCAGGCCGAGCAGCTCGTGGTAGTTGGTCTTCGGCCAGCTCAGCTCAGGCAGGCCCGCCGGGACGGCGCCCAGCAGCGCCACGCCGTGCCGGTCCAGCTGCAGCCAGGCGGCCGCCACCGACGCCAGCACGAGGGCGACCAGGGAGACGGGCAGCCGCGGCCAACGCCTGGGCAGGACAATCATCAGCAGCAGGGTGGCGGCTCCCAGCGCCAGGGTCGGCAAGTGGGTACTGGCGAGGTTGCGGATCATCGCCAGCAGCCCGGCAATGAAACCGCTGGTCTCACTCTGATACCCCAGCAGCTTGCCCAACTGCCCGGCCAGCAGACTGAGGCCGATGCCATTCAGGTAGCCCACCAGGATGGGGCGCGAAAGGAAGCTGGCGATGAAACCGGCGCGAATGAATCCGGCAACGATAGACAGCAGGCCGACCATCACGGCGACGATCATCGACAGGTGCACCAGGCGCTGCGGATCGCCGGCGGCGAGCGGTGTGATGGCTGCGGCGACCATCGCGGCGGTGGCGGCGTCGGGGCCGACCATCAACTGCCGCGAACCACCGACCAGGGCGTAGATCAGCATCGGCAGGATGCAGGCATAGAGGCCGACCTGCGCGGGAAAACCAATGATCTGCGCATAGGCAATGGCGGTGGGAATCTGCACCGCGGCCACCGACAGACCGGCGGCGATGTCGGTGCGCAGCCATTCGCAGCGGTAATGGAGGCGGCTGGCGCGGTCACGCAGCCAGTGGGTCAGGCGCATAGGAGTCGTCCCGGATTCGACTCCAGAAGCTTAGGCCCATAACGCCGGGGTAGCTCCGGCGTTATGGGCTTGATGCGGATTACTGATCCTTCTCGCAGTTGATCATCCAGGGCACGCCGAAGCGGTCCACCAGCATGCCGAAGCGCGCGGCCCAAAACGTCTGCGCCAGGGGCATCTGTATCTGGCCGCCCTCGGCCAGGGCGTTGAACACCCGCTCAGCCTCGACTATGCGGTCGACATTGATCGAGATGCTGATGCCGCGGACGCCTTCGAAAGGCGCTTGGGGCGGGCAGTCAGAGCCCATGATCACCTGGTCCCCCACCGCCAGTCGGGCATGCATGATCTTGTCGCGGAAGTTCTCCGGGACGTCGCCGCTGGCCGGGCTTTCGGCGAAGCTCAGGAAGGCTTCCAGAGTGCCGTTGAGCACCTTGGCGTAGAACTGGAAGGCCGGGCCGCACTGGCCATCGAACGTGAGGTAGGGGTCGATTTTCATGAGGGTCTCCTGTCCATGGTGGAAGGCGGTCACTGCTGCCCAGCTTTCTCGAATACGCGCTGTTCCTGTTCGCGCAGTTCGGGGGTGAACTCCTCACCAAAATCCTCGGCCTCGAACACCTGGCGGATTTCGATCTCGGAATCGGACAGCATGGGGTTGGGGCAACGCTTGACCCATTCGATGCACTCTTCCAGGGAATTGACCTTGAACAGCCAGAAGCCGGCGATCAGTTCCTTGGTTTCCGCAAAGGGGCCGTCGATCACGGCGCGGTCCTTGCCCTTGAACACCACCCGCGCGCCCCTGGAGCTGGGGTGCAGACCCTCGCCGGCAAGCAGGATGCCGGCGTTCACCAGCTCCTCGTTGTACTGGCCCATGGCCGTGAGCAGTTCCGTGCTCGGCATGATGCCGGCTTCCGATTCCTTGGTTGCTTTGACAATCACCATGAAGCGCATTGTTGTTCTCCTGTTGGGTGGCATGAACTCCAGCCTGCGGCCCGTGCCTGCTGACTGTGCTTATTGGTCGATGGGGAAACGACCAGATCGACAACAGGACGAAATTTTTTCCAGGGACGCAGGACTGGGACAGCGTAGTCCCGGATCGGAGGTTTGCGCGGGTGGGGTGACGGATGAGCAAGTGGGCACGATCTCAATCGCTTAGCAGGCCGAAGGCATGCCTCGCGGGTCTGCGCAAGCTGTTGCGAGAGATTTACCAACGGGCCAAGAGCCTTGTAGGAGCTGCTTGCAACACGTAACGCAGACATAGCCAATGAACGCGCCCCCACAACCCTTCGCGTCAGCGCGGGGCGATGTGAGCGACCATCAGTTGCACGCTTTCCTGCCCACGGTACTCGTTGACGTCCAGCTTGTAGGCCACCTCGGCCCAGCGCACGCTGGCGTTGGGCCATTGCTCGCGGTCGATGTTGAAGGCGATGCCGTCGAGCTGCACCGAACCGCATTCACTTTTCAGCACCAGCTTCAGGTGGCGCTCGCCGACCAGGCGCTGTTGGACGATCTGGAATACGCCATGGAACAACGGCTCGGGGAAGTGCTGGCCCCAGGGACCGGCCAGGCGCAGGGCGCGGGCCAGTTCCAGGTGGAATTCCTCGATACTCAGTTGGCCGTCTGAGAGCAGGCGGCCGGTGAGGTCGTCTTCATTGAGCTGCCGACGGGTCTCGGCATCGAAGGCGGCAGCGAAGGCGCCAAAGTTTTCCACAGGCAGGGACAGACCGGCGGCCATGGCATGCCCCCCGAATTTGCTGATCAGGCCCGGATGGCGCGCAGCAACGGCGTCCAGCGCATCGCGGATGTGGAAACCCGGCACCGAACGCGCCGAGCCCTTCAGCAGGCCGTCTCCGGCATCGGCGAAGGCGATGGTCGGGCGGTGATAGCGCTCCTTCAGCCGCGAGGCGAGGATGCCGATCACGCCCTGGTGCCAGTCCGGCTCGAACACGCAAAGGCCGAACGGCATGTCTTCGATGGGCAGGTTCTTCAGCTGGGCCAGGGCCTCGCGCTGCATGCCCTGCTCGATGGCCTTGCGGTCCTGGTTGAGCTGATCCAGTTGCACCGCCATGTCACGGGCAAGGGCTTCGTCTTCGCAGAGCAGGCACTCGATACCCAGGCTCATGTCGTCCAGGCGGCCGGCGGCATTCAGGCGCGGGCCGAGAATAAAGCCGAGGTCGGTCGACGTGATGCGGCCAGCCGGCCGGCCGGCGACTTCGAGAATCGCCTTGAGGCCTGCCCGCGCCCGGCCAGCGCGGATGCGCGCCAGGCCCTGATGCACCAGGATGCGGTTGTTGGCATCCAGCGGGACCACGTCGGCCACGCTGCCCAGCGCCACCAGGTCCAGCAGGTCGCCCAGGTTGGGTTCCTTGAGGCCGGCACGATTGAACCAGTCCAGCTCGCGAAGGCGTGCCCGCAGGGCCATCAGCACGTAGAAGATGACGCCGACACCGGCCAGGGATTTGCTGGGGAAGTCGCAACCGGGCTGGTTGGGGTTGACGATGGCGTCGGCCACCGGCAGCTCCGGGCCCGGCAGGTGATGGTCGGTCACCAGTACCTTCAGCCCCGCGGACTTGGCTGCGGCCACGCCTTCGACGCTGGAGATACCGTTATCCACGGTCACCAGCAGGTCCGGATTGCGCTCCAGGGCGACGGCGACGATTTCCGGTGTCAGGCCGTAGCCATACTCGAAACGGTTGGGCACCAGGTAATCGACATGGAAGGCACCGAGCATGCGCAGGCCGAGCACGCCGACGCTACTGGCGGTGGCGCCATCGGCGTCAAAGTCGCCAACGTAGAGGATGCGCTGTCGCTTCTCCAGGGCCTCCACCAGCAGCGCCACGGCGGCGTCGATGCCTTTGAGCTGCTGGTAGGGGATCAACCGCGCCAGGCTCTTGTCCAGCTCCGCCGCGGATTGCACACCCCGGGAGGCGTAGAGGCGGGTCAGCAGCGGTGGCAGGTCGCCCAGGTCAGGCAGGACATCGGGCAGGACGCGGTGTTCGATACGCATGAAAGGTCCAATCTTTGACTCGACATTCCCTCTCCCTAACGGGAAAGGGCCTTGGGGCGAGGGCCTGATGCCCTGCCCCGGAAATCCTCCGGATTTCCGATCAGCGTTCCCCGACCAACCACTCCAGCGGGATCTCGTGCTGGCCGCGCTCGTCGGTGATGAACAGGGAACCGTCGCTGATCATCACGCTCCAGCTGATCGAACGCGGCAGGTCGCGGGCCAGTTCTTCCAGCGCTTCCTGTTGCACGGCAACGACGTTGATGTTCTTCAGGCTGCGCACACCGTCCAGCACCTTGGTCTGCCAGACCCGCAGGTTGCCGTAGGCCACCAGGCTGAAGCGCTCGGTACGGCGCGAGCACCAGGTCATGCGCTCGGCATCGGGCTGACCCACTTCGACCCAGTGCAACACACGGTCGTCCAGGCTCTTTTCCCACAGCGCGGGCTCGTCTACGTCCGACAGGCCACGACCGAAGGCCAACTGCTCGTGGTACCAGAGGATGTAGGCGATCAGGCGGACGGCCAGTCGCTCCTCGGTTTCCGACGGGTGCTTGGCAACGGTGAAACGCAGGTTCTCGTAGACGCTGCGATCGAGGTCGGTGAGGTTGAGTTCGACTTTGTAGGGGGTCGCTTGGAGGGCCATGGCGGGCTTCTTGATGATTCTCGGAGGGCGGCAAGTCTACCCTGATTCCACCGTCGTGGCTGGGCCTTCCGGCTAATCGGCGGGGTAGCGCTGGATGCGGTTGCGGCCCTTGTCCTTGGCGTCGTAGAGGGCATCGTCGGCCAGGGAGAGCAGGCGGAACAGGTCGTAACCGGCCTCCTTTGAACTGACGATACCGATGCTGACGCTGAGGGCACCCGGCTCCTGGAACGGCAGTTCGGCGAACTCGCGGCGAATACGCTCGGCCACCTGGGCGCCGGCCTCGTCGTCGGCATCGGCCAGCAGGCAGGCGAACTCCTCGCCGCCGATGCGGCCGAACACGTCCTGCTTGCGCATGCTGCCGGCGGCAACGCGGGTGAAGGCCACCAGGGCTTCGTCACCGGTGGCGTGGCCATAGCTGTCGTTGAGACGCTTGAAATGGTCAAGGTCGCAGAGCAACAGAGCCACCGGTTCGCCGCGATGCTCGCAGCTTTCCACCAGGTACTCGCCCGTGGCCATGAAGGCGCGACGGTTGCCGACGCCGGTGAGCGGGTCGCAATAGGCGGCTGCGCGGAACTTCAGTTCGGCACGTTCCTTGACCATGGCCAGGGTGACGAAGGCGATACCGATGGCGTAGAGCAGGGTTTCGAACACCAGCAGGGAGAAGAAGCTGGTGCCTTGCCCGGAGCTCGCGACCGCCTGCTCGAAGGGCATGCCACGGTCGACCACGATGCGCACGCTGTAGAAGACCATGTGGAACAGGGTCAGTGCCAAAGCCGGCATGTAGGCCACTTCAAGGCTTGCGCGGCTGCGCCAGAGCTCGTAGGCACTCAGCCCGCAATAGCAGACTGTGATCAGAGAACTGACCGCCACCCTTACCATGAGGGATTCGTAGAAGGCCGGGTTGAGGCAGAGCACCGCCCAGATCACGGCACCCGCGCAGATGCCCGGCAGATGCGGCTGACGCCCAACGAACACGCGCATGGCAGTCCAGTTCATGGCCGCACAGACATGCAGCACCAGGTTGCCCAGCACCAAGGGGACGAAATCCATGCCCATGCCGCGCAAGCTGCCCAGCACGGTGCCCACGGCGCCAAGCAACAGCATGGCGGCCAGGTAGCCGAGGGTCGGCTCGCGGCGGCCACGGCGCCAAGCGTGCAGCATGAGCAGCCCCACCAGGGCGAGGACGTAGATATCCACCAGCACCAGAGTGGGGACATTCAGCTGCATAAGCCCCCCTCCCGGCGCGAACCGGGCGACAAGTGGCAGGCAGTTGCGAAGCGTGTTGGCATGGCGGTCGGCGCGCGAGAATGTGGGTCCTGCAAGCACTTTAAGTCGGCCCGGAAAGGTGCGCCAGCGGCAAACCGGACTGTTCGCTATCGGCCCCACGGGGTAGAGTCGCCGCCATTGCCTGGCCCATGGATAACCCGATGAACGCCCCCGCCAAACCCCTCGCCGGCCTCAAGGTGATTGAGCTCGGCACCCTGATCGCCGGCCCTTTCGCCTCCCGCCTGTGCGCCGAATTCGGTGCCGAAGTCATCAAGATCGAATCCCCCGACGGCGGTGATCCGTTGCGCAAGTGGCGCAAACTCTACGAGGGCACCTCGCTCTGGTGGTTCGTGCAGGCACGCAACAAGAAGTCGCTGACGCTGAACCTCAAGCACCCCGACGGCCAGGAAATCCTCAAGCGGCTGCTGGCCGACGCGGACATCCTGATCGAGAACTTCCGCCCCGGTGTGCTGGAGAAGCTGGGGCTGGGCTGGGACGTCATCCACGCCCTGAACCCGAAGCTGGTGATGGTGCGACTGTCCGGGTTCGGCCAGAGTGGCCCCTACAAAGACCAGCCAGGATTCGGTGCAGTCGGTGAGTCCATGGGCGGGCTGCGCTACATCACCGGCTTCGAGGATCGTCCGCCCGTGCGCACCGGGATTTCCATCGGCGACTCCATCGCCGCGCTCTGGGGCGTTATCGGCGCGCTCATGGCGCTGCGCCACCGCGAGGTGAACGGCGGACAGGGGCAAGTGGTGGATGTGGCACTCTACGAGGCGGTGTTCGCGATGATGGAAAGCATGGTGCCGGAGTTCGATGTCTTCGGTTTCATCCGCGAACGCACCGGCAACATCATGCCGGGTATCACTCCCTCCTCCATCCACACCGCCGCCGACGGCCGTCATGTGCAGATCGGCGCCAACGGCGATGCCATCTTCAAGCGTTTCATGCTCGCCATCGGCCGCGAGGACCTCGCCAACGATCCACAGCTGGCCAGCAACGACGGCCGTGACGCCCGTCGCGATGAACTCTATGGGGTAATCGACCGCTGGGTGGGTGGGCTGTCGCTGGGGGAGGTACTGGCGGTGCTCAATCGCGCCGAAGTGCCGGCCAGCCGTATCTTCTCCGCCGAGGACATGTTCGCCGACCCGCAATTCCTCGCCCGCGAAATGTTCCTCTCGGCGAAGCTGCCTGATGGCAAGCCGTTCAAGATGCCGGGGATCGTACCCAAGCTCTCCGATACCCCCGGCTCGACCGAATGGATCGGCCCGGAGCTGGGGGAACACAACAGCGAAGTGCTGGCGGGGCTGGGCTACAGCGCCGAGCAGGTGGCGGCGTTGAAAGGAGATGGGGCGATTTGATGAACGCCGCGCTGCCTTTCCTTGTGGGGGCGAATTCATTCGCTGAGCAGGCCGAAGGCCTGCCATTCGGATCGTCAGGGGTCAGCTGCGCTGCCCTTAGCGAATGAATTCGCCCCCACAGTTTTCCCTCCCATTCCGTGCGGCAATGAAAAAGGCCGGCCCCTTTCGGGAGCCGGCCTTTTCGTTTCAGGCGCTCTGGCTTACAGCGGCTTGCCGCGGTTGCCATGCTGGCTGACGAAGGCCTGGATCTGCTTCAGGTCGTTCGGCAGCACGGTGCAACGTTCCTCGCGCTGGAACAGATCGGCGAGGTGCGACGGCAGTGCCGGGGCCAGGCCAACGCCGGCCTTCTCCACCGCTTCCGGGAATTTGACCGGATGGGCAGTGCCCAGGGTGACCATCGGGATCGCTAGGCTGCGGCGGCATTCGCGGGCGGCGCGAACGCCAATCGCGGTGTGCGGGTCCAACAGCTCGCCGCACTCCTTGTACACCTCGGCGATGGTTTCGCAGGTGGCTGCGTCATCCACGGCCAGCGAATCGAACAGCTTGCGCGCTTCGGTCCAGCGGTCTTCCTCGACGCTGAAGCCGCCACCCTGCTTGAAGGTATCCATCAGGTTGGCGATAGCAGCACCGTTACGACCGTGCAGGTCGAACAGCAGGCGCTCGAAGTTGGACGACACCATGATGTCCATGGACGGCGACAGGGTCGGGTGCAGGGTGTCCTTGACGTACTGATTGCCGCTCATGAAGCGGTGCAGGATGTCGTTGCGGTTGGTGGCGACGATCAGCTGGCTGATCGGCAGGCCCATGTTGCGCGCCAGGTAGCCGGCGAAGATGTCGCCGAAGTTGCCGGTGGGCACGGAGAACGCCACGGAACGCGCCGGGCCGCCCAGCTGCAGGGCCGCGTGGAAGTAGTAGACGATCTGGGCCATGATCCGCGCCCAGTTGATCGAGTTGACCGCTACCAGGCGGGTGCCCTTGAGGAAGCCCTGGTCGGCGAAGCTCGCCTTGACCATCTCCTGGCAGTCGTCGAAGTTGCCCTCGACCGCGATGTTATGGATGTTGTCGCCGAGGATGGTGGTCATCTGGCGGCGCTGCACCTCGGACACACGGTTGTGCGGGTGCATGATGAAGATATCGACGTGCTCGCAGGCCTTGCAGCCTTCGATGGCGGCCGAGCCGGTGTCACCGGAGGTGGCGCCCATGATCACCACGCGCTCGCCGCGCTTGCTCAGCACGTGGTCGAGCAGGCGACCCAGCAGTTGCAGGGCGAAGTCCTTGAACGCCAGGGTCGGGCCGTGGAACAGCTCCAGCACCCACTCGTTGCCGTTCAACTGGCGCAGCGGCGCCACGGCGTTGTGGGCGAAGACGCCGTAGGTTTCCTCGAGGATCTTTTTGAAGTCGGCATCGGCAATGCTGCCGGCCACGAAGGGGCGCATCACACGGAAAGCCAGTTCGTGATACGGCAGGCCGGCCCAGGAGGCGATTTCTTCCTGGGTGAAGCGCGGCAGGTTTTCCGGGACGTAGAGGCCGCCGTCACTGGCCAGGCCAGCCAGCAGCACGTCTTCGAAGTTCAGGGCCGGAGCCTGGCCGCGGGTACTGATATAGCGCATGTCTTAAAACCTTGGTTTCGAGCGGCCGGGGTCGGTGCGTCGCTCCGGGGGATCGCCCCTCGCGACGGCACCGGGGCCCGGCGGCTGCTTAGTTCAGTTGCTCGACGCGGATGCGCACTACGCTGCCTACCACGTCTTCCAGAGCTTCCAGCGCGGCGATGGCGTCGTTGACGCGCGCCTCGACGACCCGGTGGGTAACCAGGATCATCGGCACCAGGCCGTCCTGCTCTTCGACTTCTTTCTGCATGATGGATTCGATGTTGATGCCACGCTCCGACAGGATGGACGCGACTTGTGCCAGCACACCCGGGTGGTCCTTGGCCTGGATGCGCAGGTAGTAGGCGCTCTCACAGGCTTCGATCGGCAGGATCGGGTGGTCGGACAGCGAGTCCGGCTGGAACGCCAGGTGCGGCACATGGTTCTCCGGGTCGGTGGTCAGCGCGCGAACCACGTCCACGACGTCGGCGACCACGGCAGACGCGGTGGCCTCCATGCCGGCGCCAGCGCCGTAGTACAGGGTGCTGCCAGCAGCGTCACCGTTGACCATCACGGCGTTCATCACGCCGTTGACATTGGCGATCAGGCGGTCGGCCGGGATCAGGGTCGGATGCACGCGCAGCTCGAAACCGCTGTCGGTGCGACGCGCCACGCCCAGGTGCTTGATGCGATAGCCCAGGGCTTCGGCGTAGTTCACGTCGGCACTGGTCAGCTTGGAGATACCCTCGGTGTAGGCCTTGTCGAACTGCAGCGGGATACCGAAGGCAATGGAGGCAAGGATGGTCAGCTTGTGGGCGGCATCGATGCCTTCGACGTCGAAGGTTGGATCGGCTTCGGCGTAGCCCAGCGCCTGGGCTTCTTTGAGCACGTCTTCGAAGGCACGGCCCTTCTCACGCATTTCGGTGAGGATGAAGTTGCCGGTGCCGTTGATGATGCCGGCCAGCCAGTTGATGCGGTTGGCGGAGAGGCCTTCGCGGATCGCCTTGATCACCGGGATGCCGCCGGCCACGGCGGCTTCGAAGGCAACCATGACGCCCTTCTCGCGGGCCTTGGCGAAGATTTCGTTGCCGTGCACGGCGATCAGCGCCTTGTTGG
The DNA here is from genome assembly GCF_029871195.1 of Pseudomonas sp. BN415. NCBI lineage: Bacteria > Pseudomonadati > Pseudomonadota > Gammaproteobacteria > Pseudomonadales > Pseudomonadaceae > Pseudomonas > Pseudomonas sp. BN415. Next base: position 21,736 of record NZ_SSOK01000014.1, on the reverse strand, counting down.
CGGTAACGACGTGCTTGCCGTTCTCGATGGCCTTCATGACCAGCTCGCGAGCCTGGGTGTAGCCACCGATCAGCTCGATGACGATGTCGATTTCCGGGTTGTTGACCACGTCGAAGATGTCGGCGGTGATGGGGGTAGCGCCGGTATCACACTTCGGGTTGGGACGACGAGCGGCAATCTGGGCAACTTCGATTCCACGCCCGGCACGGCGGGCAATCTCCTCGGCGTTGCGTTTGAGTACGTTGAAGGTGCCGCCACCGACGGTCCCAAGGCCACAGATGCCTACTTTTACCGGCTTCACGCTGAACTCCCCATCATCACTGCGAAAGCGGCCGGAAGAGTCCCGGCCGAGGAAAAGAGCCGCACTTTACGAAGCGGCTGAATATTGGTCAATCGAGGCAGGTGCCCGGATTACTTGGCCTCAAGGGCCAGCTTCGCCAGTTGCGGAGCCGGCTGATAGCCCGGAATCATCTGGCCATTGCCCAGCACGATAGCCGGGGTGCCGTTGACGCCGATCAGTTGGCCCAGTTCAAACTGCTTGGCCACCGGGTTATCACAGGTCGCGGCAGGAAGCTCCTCACTGGACTTGGCCTTGTTCATCGCAGCCTGGCGGTCCTTGCTGCACCAGACGCTGACCAGGCTGTTGTAGCCGTGGCTGCCGATACCCTGGCGCGGGAAGGCGACGTAACGCACTTCGATACCGCGGCGGTTCAGCTCCGGCACTTCGCTGTGCAGCTTCTGGCAGTAGCCGCAATCGGTGTCGGTGAACACGGTGATATGGGCCTTGGCGGGCTCCTTGGGCGAGAACACCACCATCTCGCCGGCAGGGATGGCGTTGATTTCCTTGGCGATGGAGCGGCTCTCGGCCTGCTCGGTAAGGTTCACCGGCTTGCCGTTCTGCACGTGGTACAGGTAGCCCTGCATCAGGTACTGACCGTCGGCGCTGGTGTAGAGCATGCGGCCGCCCTTGAGCTGGACCTGGTAGATGCCGGTCATCGGGCTTTCACCGATGGATTCGATGGGCAAGCCGAGCTCCAGGGCGTCGAGGGTCTTGCGGATGGCCTGGTCCGGGTCGTCGGCGAGGCTGATGGTGCTGGCAAGGCCGAGGGCCAGGCCGGCGATAAGACGGGTCACGCGCATGGATACTCCTGTCGAGCAGCGGACGTACGGAAATCGTTCAAGCCTAACACAGAAGCCCCGGCGCACAGATGTCGGACGCCCGGCGGCCGTTGTCGGAGATCGGCCGGGGAATTCGTCGGACGGAAGCGACGCATGCATGAGAACCGGGACCTGTGCATGACATCCATGTCGTGGTGCCTCTGCCTGGTTCAACCCCGTGGGTGGTGGCGTGCATGCAGCTCCTGCAGACGGGCCTGGGCGATGTGGGTGTAAATCTGCGTGGTGGACAAGTCGCTGTGGCCAAGCAGCATCTGCACCACGCGCAGATCGGCGCCGTGATTGAGCAGGTGGGTGGCAAAGGCGTGGCGCAGTGTGTGCGGTGACAGTGACTTGCTGATGCCGGCGACCTGGGCCTGGTGCTTGATGCGGTGCCAGAAGGTCTGGCGGGTCATTTGCTCGCCACGCAGGCTGGGGAACAGCACGTCGCTGGGCTTGCCGTCGAGGAGGAAGGGCCGCGCCTCACGCTGGTAACGCTCAAGCCAGGCAATGGCCTCCTCGCCCAGGGGAACCAGGCGCTCCTTGCTGCCCTTGCCGAACACCTTCAGTACGCCCTGGCGCAGGTTGACCTGTTCCAGGGTCAGGCTCACCAGTTCGGTGACACGCAGGCCACAGGCGTAGAGGACTTCGAGCATGGCGCGGTCGCGCAGGCCGATCGGATCTTCCAGCTCCGGCGCTTCCAGCAGCGCCTCCACATCGGCCTCGGACAGCGACTTGGGCAAGGGACGCCCCAGTTGCGGCAGGTCGATCTGCAAGGTCGGGTCTTCGAGGATCAGGTTCTCCCGCAGGAGGAAGCGGTAGAAACCGCGCAGGCCAGAGAGGAAGCGCGCGGTGGAGCGCGCCTTGTAGCCTTGTTCCAGGCGCCAGGCGAGGTGGTCGAGGATCAGGTCGCGTCCGGCCTTGTCCAGCGCCAGGCCGCGTTCATCGAGCCAGCCGTTGAAATGTGCGAGATCGCTGCGATAAGCCGAACGCGTATGCTCGGACAGGCCTTTTTCCAGCCAGAGGGCGTCGAGGAAGCGGTCAATCAGAAGGTGATCCAGGGCGGGCATGGCAGACTGCTTGGCGTGTGAGACGCGCTAGTCTTCCACGGGCGTAAACCGATTTCATCCCCGACAAGGAGTCTTGATGAGCGAACACCATATTCTGCTAGGTCTGGGTGGCATCGGCGCAGCCGCGCTGTTCTGCCAGTGGCTGGCATGGCGCCTGCGGCTACCGGCCATCCTCTTCCTGCTGCTGGCGGGCATTCTCGCGGGGCCGGCTACCGGCCTGCTGGACCCGCAGGCACTGTTCGGCCCGCTGCTATTCCCACTGATTTCCCTGTCGGTAGCGCTGATCCTCTTCGAAGGCAGCCTTACCCTGCACTTCTCCGAATGGCGGGAAATCGGCACCGTTGTCCGGCGCATGGTCACGGTCGGCGCATTGAGCACCTGGGCGGTGATCGCCGTTGCCACTCACTGGCTGCTGGGCTTCTCCTGGGAGCTGTCACTGCTGTTCGGCACCCTGACACTGGTCACCGGGCCCACCGTCATCGTCCCGATGCTGCGCGTGGTGCGGCCACGGTCCTCGATCGCCAACATCCTGCGCTGGGAAGGCATTGTCATCGATCCCATCGGTGCCTTGCTGGCGGTCGTAGTATTCAGCTTCATTGTCAGTCGCGACGACGGCGGCTGGAGCGCCAGCCTTTGGACTTTTACCGCGGTGATCGCTAGCGGCACCGGGCTGGGTGCGGCTGGCGGCTGGCTGTTCGGCCTGGTACTGCGACGTCACTGGCTGCCGGAATACTTGCAGAACCTCGCGGCACTGGCTGCAGTGCTGGGGGTATTCATCGGCGCCAACCTGCTGGTGCATGAGTCCGGCCTGCTGGCGGTAACCGTCATGGGCATGGGCCTGGCCAACATGCGTGGCGTGGACGTGCGACAAATCCTGCACTTCAAGGAAAACCTCAGCGTCTTGCTGATTTCCGGGCTGTTCATCCTGCTTGCCGCACGTCTGGATTTTGCTGCCCTGGTGGCCATGGGCCCGGCTACCCTGCTGTTGCTGGCGGTGATCCAGTTCGTGGCACGCCCGTTAAATGTCGCCATCAGTACGCTGGGTTCCGGCCTGAACTGGCGGGAGCGCGCGCTGCTGGCCTGGATCGCGCCGCGCGGCATAGTCGCGGCGGCGGTGTCCGCGATCTTCTCCCTGCGCCTGATGGAAGCGGGCCACGAACAGGCGCAACTGCTGGTGCCCCTGACCTTCCTGGTGATCATCGGCACCGTGGTGCTGCAAAGCGCAACCTCCCGACCGCTGGCACGACTGCTGAACGTCGCCGAACCGGCGCCATCGGGTTTTCTAATCATCGGCGCCAACCCGGTAGCCCGTGAGGTGGGCAGGGCCCTGCAGAATCTGGACATCCGCGTGCTGCTCACCGACTCCAGTTGGGAGAACATCCGCGCCGCGCGCATGGACAACCTGCCGACCTACTTTGGCAATCCGACATCGCAACACGCCGAGGCACACCTGGACCTGGTAGGTCTCGGCCACCTGCTGGCACTCTCCCCGTCCAGCGAACTGAATGCCCTGGCCTGCATGCACTTCCGCCACGATTTCAGTGCCCAGCGCCGATTCACGCTGCCCAGCGGCAACGAAAGCCGGCGCAGCGACAAGCACCGCACCAGCGAAACGGTACGCGGCCGCCCCCTGGGCAACCAGCCACTGACCTATCCGCAGTTCGCCAGCTACCTGTCCAAGGGCGCTGACGTGCGCACCACCACCTTGACCGCGACCTTCGGCTGGAGCGAGTACCAGGCCCTGCACGGCGATCGCGCCACCCTGCTGCTGGCCCTGGATCCGCGGGGCTGGACGCATCTGGCAGGGCAGCCGCTGGACTTCACACCGGAGAAGGACTGGACGCTGGTGTCCCTGATCGAAACTGAAGCGCAACCCGGTGTTACCGCCGATCGCACACTGGTGCAAACACACTGACAAGCGGCATGGCCAGCCTATCCTAAGTCTGGTGACAGGATCGGGCTGGCCGTGGATGATTTCATCTTGCTATCACCCATTGCCGGTACCGGAACATGGCCAACCAAATGAATTCCCGCCTGGGACAGATCCTCATCAACAAGGGTCTGATCACCTCCCAGGAGCTGGATGCCGCGATCAAGATGCAACTCACCAGCAAGTTGCGGCTGGGTGAAGTACTGATAGCGCAAGGCCTGCTATCCCAGAAGCAACTGACCAAGGCCCTGAAGAAGCAGAGCAATCTGCGTCTGGCGGCTACCCTCGTGGCAGCGTTGATGAGCCCCTTCCAGATGGCCAGCGCGGACATCCAGCGCCTACAGCCGCCCGCCAGTATCAGCCGCCAGGAAACCCCGCAGGGCTTGCGACCGCTGACAGACCTGGAAATGAGCAACGTCAGCGCCCAGGGCCTGGACGATGTGTTGCAGGGCCTGTTTCTTCAGGCAGAAAGCGGCGACGGGTTGGGGGCGGTAAAGCACTTGGCAAAGCTGGTGATGCCGGTGCTGGATAGCCTGGATGCGGAAACCTCGATGAAAGACGTGGTTTACGACACCAGCAAGATGACCTCAATGGTCAACCCGGACGGCTCCGTGAATGTGCGACTACCCAGCTCCATCGGCGAACTGCGCTTGGACAACATTCGCGTCGAAGGCGCGCCACAGGACCAGAGTTTCGGCAGCCTGACACTGAACAACATCGACCTGTCCCAGGCATCGCTGAAGATCAGTATGCGCAACTGAACCCGGCGGGATACTAAAAAGGCACCCTGTGGGTGCCTTTTGCATTCATGCGGCGCTGGCGGCCTGGGGATGGTCTGGCAGAACCTGCACCGGGCGCTTCTCCGCGTCGATGGCGACGAAGCTGAACAGTCCGGTAATGGCCTTTTCGCGGGAGGCGCTGTACATGTCCTCGACGAACACCTCGACCTCCACCTTGAGGCTGGTGTTGCCCACCTTCACCACACGCCCCACCAACTCGACGATGGAGCCTGCCGGGATCGGATGCTTGAAGTCGATTCGGTCACTGGAAACAGTCACCAGCGGCAAACGGCAGAAGCGCGTGGCGGTAATGAAGGACACTTCGTCCATCCAGGCCAGGGCAGTACCGCCGAACAGGGTGTTGTGATGGTTGGTGCTGGACGGGAATACCGCCTTGGTCACCCGGCTCTCGGACAGCTCGGTCCTGCAGGCGATTTCTTGCTCTCTCGGGGTCATGCCACTACTACCTGAATCGAACCCATGTGGCTGCCACGCATGCGGCGACTCTTGTCGTTCTTCTGTGCCCTGCCGGATGGGCCGTTGCTCCCGGCTGGCGGCACCAGCGGGAAGCGGATTATCCCCTTCCCACGGCCAACAAAAAACCCGCCGAGGCGAACCTGGGCGGGTCTTTCGGGAAAGCCGCGGCGATTAGGCCAGCTTTTCCTTGATACGAGCTGCCTTGCCGGACAGGTCGCGGAGGTAGTACAGCTTGGCTTTGCGCACGTCACCGCGACGCTTGACGCTCAGGCTGTCAACCAGCGGGGAGTAGGTCTGGAAAGTACGCTCAACGCCTACGCCGTTGGAGATCTTGCGCACGGTGAAAGCGCTGTTCAGGCCGCGGTTACGCTTGGCGATGACCACACCTTCGAAGGCCTGCAGACGCGAACGGTCGCCTTCCTTCACTTTAACTTGAACGATTACGGTGTCGCCCGGGGCGAAAGCCGGAATCTCTTTATTCATTTGTTCAGCTTCGAGTTGCTGAATGATCTTGTTGGTCATCGCTATGCTCCTAAGGCAGGCCTTCTGGGCGTGCCATCGATACGTTAACTATCGTCCCGCTGGCGGATGTATTCCTCCAGCAGCTTTTTCTCTTCTCCAGAAAGCGAGCGGCAATCCAGAAGATCAGCCCGACGTTCCCAGGTGCGCCCAAGCGCCTGCTGCAAACGCCATCGCCGGATGTGTTCGTGGTTGCCGCTGAGCAGCACCTCAGGAACACGCTTGCCTGCATACAACTCCGGTCGGGTGTAATGCGGGCAATCGAGCAGGCCATCCGTAAAGGAATCCTCCTCGGCGGAGTCCGCGTGGCCCAGCGCTCCGGGCAGCAACCGCGTCACCGCATCGATCAGCACCATGGCCGGCAGCTCACCGCCGGACAGGACGTAGTCCCCGATCGACCATTCCTCATCGACGTGCTCTTCAATGAAGCGTTCGTCAATGCCTTCGTAGCGCCCGGCAATGAGGATCAAAGCCTCCTCATTCACCAGCTCGCGCACGGCTGCCTGCTTCAGCTGGCGCCCTTGCGGCGAGAGGTAGATAACCTTCGCTCGATCCCCTGTCGCTGCCTTGGCTGCTGCCAGAGCCCGCTCCAGAGGTTGAATCTTCATCACCATGCCCGGGCCGCCGCCGAAGGGCCGATCATCCACCGTCTGGTGGCGGTCCTCCGTGAAGCTCCGTGGATTCCAGCAGTTGAGCTTGAGCAGCCCCTGCTTCACCGCGCGGCTGGTAATGCCGTACTCGCTGATGGCGGCGAACATTTCGGGGAAGATGCTGATAACTTCGACCTGCATGCTTTTCATGTCAGGCCCCTCAGAAATCAACGTCCCACTCCACCCGGATCTCGCCAGCGTCCAGATCGATCGACAGCACGCACTGCTCCGTATAGGGCAGCAGGCGCTCACGATCATCGAGGCTGCCAGCGCAGGGCTTGACCACCATCACATCGTTGGCACCGGTCTCCAGCAGGTGATCGATTCGACCGAGCAAGTGCCCGTCCTGATTGATCACATTGAGACCTTCCAACTGATGCCAGTAGAACTCGTCTTCGTCGAGCTCCGGCAGTTCGCTGCAAGGGACACAGATTTCGAATCCTGCGTAGGTACGAGCGATTTCGCGATCGTCCAACCCTTTCAGCCTTACCACCAGGACCTTGCCGTGTACGCGTCCGCTGACGACTTCGACCTGCTTTACCTCGTTGTCACGCTTGAGCGTCCAACGGCGGTAATCGAGCACGTTATCCAGCGGATCGGTGAAGGAGTAGACCTTCACCTCGCCACGTACGCCATGCACCGAGAAAATCTTGCCGAGAACGATCAGTTCATCGGCGGGAGCCGGCGTCGTGCTCATAAAGATGCTTAGGCAGCAGCCTTGGCAGCTTCCTTCAGCAGCTGAGCAACACGCTCAGACGGCTGGGCGCCCTGGCTCAGCCAGTAGCTGACGCGCTCCTGGTTTACGGAGAGCTTCACTTCTGCACCGGTGGCGACCGGATTGAAGAAGCCGATACGCTCTACGAAGCGACCATCGCGCGCATTGCGGCTGTTGGTCACGGTCAGGTGGTAGAAGGGGCGCTTCTTGGAGCCGCCACGGGCAAGACGGATGGTTACCATTGAACTTCGTTCCTATAGTCGGTGCTTTTCAAGCAATGCACACACATGGGCCATGGGCCCGAAAGGCCGCATATTCTAAGGATTATCCGGCCGATTGCAAATCTCTTTTTGCTGGCCGCTGGTCGGCGGCCGGGGCTCACATCTTCGGCATGCCGCCGGGGAACATGCTGCCCATACCGCGCATCATCTTGGCCATGCCGCCCTTGGCGGTGACCTTCTTCATCATTTTCTGCATCTGCTTGTGCTGCTTGATGAGACGCCCGACGTCCTGCACCTGGGTGCCGGAGCCCAGCGCGATGCGGCGTTTGCGCGAACCGCTGATCACTTCCGGGTCGCGACGCTCGGCAGGTGTCATGGAGTTGATGATCGCCTCCATCTGCTTGAACTGCTTCTCGGCGGCGTTCTGCGCGTTGCCCATCTGAGACAGGTTGACGCCGCCGAGCATCGGCAGCTTGTCCATCAGGCCGCCGAGGCCGCCCATGTTCTTCATCTGCTGCAGCTGATCGCGGAAGTCCTCGAGGTCGAAACCCTTGCCCTTCTTGATCTTCTTCGCGAGCTTCTCGGCCTTCTCGCGATCCATGGTCTGCTCGGCCTGCTCGATCAGGCTGAGCACATCGCCCATGCCGAGGATGCGAGAGGCCACGCGGTCCGGGTGGAAGGGGTCGAGCGCTTCGGTCTTCTCGCCCATGCCGAGGAACTTGATCGGCTTGCCGGTAATGGCGCGTACGGAGAGCGCGGCACCACCACGGGCGTCACCATCGACCTTGGTCAGCACCACGCCGGTCAGCGGCAGGGCATCGTTGAAGGCCTTGGCGGTGTTGGCGGCGTCCTGACCGGTCATGGCATCGACCACGAACAGGGTTTCTACCGGTTTGATCGCGGCGTGGACCTGTTTGATCTCGTCCATCATCTCGGTGTCGACGTGCAGACGGCCTGCGGTGTCGACGATGACGACGTCAATGAACTTCAGCTTGGCTTCGCGGATCGCCGCCTCAGCGATATCCACCGGCTTCTGGCTGGTATCGGAAGGGAAGAAGGTGACGCCAATGTCATTGGCCAGGGTTTCCAACTGTTTAATAGCCGCCGGACGGTAGACGTCCGCAGAAACCACCAGCACCGACTTCTTCTTGCGCTCTTTAAGGAAGCGCGACAGCTTGCCCACGGTGGTGGTCTTGCCCGCACCCTGCAGACCGGCCATCAGGATCACCGCCGGTGGAGCGGCATTCAGCGCCAGGTCCTCGTTGGCAGCGCCCATCAGCTCGACCAGTTCGGCCTGGACAATCTTCACGAAGGCCTGGCCAGGGGTCAGGCTCTTGGAAACCTCGGTACCGACCGCACGGTCCTTGATCTTGGCAACGAAGTCCTTCACCACCGGAAGGGCGACGTCGGCCTCGAGCAGAGCCATGCGCACCTCGCGCAGGGTGTCCTTGATGTTGTCCTCGGTCAGTTTCGCCTTGCCGGTGACATGGCGCAGCGTCTGTGAGAGGCGGTCGGTAAGGTTTTCAAACATGCGCGTTCCTTTCGGGCTCTCGTGAGCCCCGGCTGAGCTTGCGGCAGGCGGCGGAGTATAACGAAGACTCGGCATTGCCGACACCGCCAGCGGTCTTTCACCGGCAAGCCTTGTATGCCACACTCACTGCCTTTCGGGCTTGCCTTACAAGGACTTATGCACCCTCTGCTGCCCAGCCTCCTGGCTGCATTCCTCTATGCGGGCACTACTGGTTACCAGGGCCTTCGCCTTAGCCAGCGCACCACGCCGGACAAGCGCCTGCTTATCATCGGTGGCGGCGTGGCCCTGTTCGCCCATTGCACCGCGCTTTTCCTCCAGTTGCTGACGCCGGTCGGGCTCTATCTAGATTTTTTCAACGCAGCCAGCCTGATCGCCGCAGCGGTGATCCTGCTGACCATTGTGGCCATCGCGCGGATTCCCATCGAAAACCTGCTGCTCCTGCTGCTACCGCTCGGCGCCCTGACGGTGCTGGCAGCGGCGCTGGTGCCAGGCGGCACGTCCCAGGCCATCAATGAAGAACCCGGCATTCTCGCCCATATCCTGCTGTCGATCCTGGCCTATGGCCTGCTGACCATGGCAGTGTTCCAGGCGCTGCTGCTGCTGTTACAGGACCACCAACTCAAGCACAAGCACCCGTCCGGGCTGATCAAGAATTTCCCGGCCCTGCAAACGATGGAAAGCCTGTTGTTCGGATTCCTCTGGGCCGGCTGGTGCCTGCTGTCGCTGTCGCTGATCTCCGGCTGGGTGTTCGTCGAGAACCTGTTCGCCCAGCACCTGGCACACAAGACCATCCTTTCCTGCATCGCCTGGGTCGTGTTTGGCGTCCTGCTGTGGGGCCGCCACCAGCTCGGCTGGCGCGGGCACAAGGCCATCCGCTGGACCCTGGCAGGTTTCTGCCTGCTGATGCTGGCGTACTTCGGCAGCAAGCTGGTCCGCGAATTCATCCTCCACGTCTGACCATCCCATGCACGGACTGCTCGCCGGCCTTCTCCTCGGAATCACCCTCTCCCTGGTAGCCGGCGCGCTGGTCGCCTGGCTGGCGACGCGACGCCGTCATGGCGTCGAGATCCAGCCACAATCCCGCCTGCCGGTGGCGGTGGCCGATGCGCTGCAACGGGTTACCGTCAGCTCCATCATGATTCCCCGCAGTGAAATCCAGGGCATCGACCTGGACGCAACGCCGGACGAACTCCTGGTGCAGTTGCAGAACGCCACCCACACCCGCCTGCCGCTCTATCGCGAAGACATCAATCAAATCGAAGGCATTCTCCACCTGCGCCAACTGCCACGCCTGTTGACCGAAGGCCCAACCAGTGCCGAGCAACTGATGGCCGTGAGCCGAGAAACCTATTTCGTACCCGAAAGCACGCCGCTGCTGACCCAACTGGTGAACTTCCAGAAGCAGAAGCGCCGTCTTGGCATCGTGGTCGACGAGTACGGTGACGTGGTAGGGCTGGTCAGCCTGGAGGACATTTTTCAGGAGCTGGTCGGCGAGTTTGGCAGCCTGGAAGACTTCGCCCCCAACCCCGGCATCCAGCCCCGCGACGATGGCCGTTACGAGCTGGACGGCGCGCTGCACCTGCGCGAACTGAACCGGGTGCTCGGCTGGCACCTACCGTGCGACGGCCCCAAGACCCTCAACGGCCTGATCACCGAAGCACTCGAGCAGATTCCCGACTGTAGCGTGTGCCTGAAAGTCGGCCCCTACCGCCTGGAAATCCTCCAATCCAGCGAAAACCGGGTACAGCGCGTACTCGCCTGGCGCGCCGGGCTTATGCCAAAGGCCTAGCAGCTACCTGCGCCAGCCTCCGTGGCGGACCGGGGATTTCCCCGCCCTCCCCGACCCTGCCGACCATCCAGTCCGCCAGAGACTCACCCCAGACGCGATAGCCCAGCGACGACGGATGGTAGCCATCCAGCGCCAGGTAATCCGGGCGCATCTCCAGGCGCGTAGCACAGCACGCCAGCCCTTCGCGCATCGCGAGCGCTCGCAACTGCCAGTCCAGCAGGCGCGCCCGCCATCCCAGCAAATGACGCAGCAGCCAGGGCAAGGCACTGAAATACTGCAAGGGCGGCACGCCGGCAAACGCAACCTGCGCACCTCGCTCGACGAAATGGCGAGCCAGCGCCTGCTGGGATGCCAGCCAGCTGCGGCTGGAACTGAAATGCGTGGTGTCGTTGACGCCGAAGACCAGCAGCACCAGATCGACCGGTTCCTCCGCCACCTGCGGCAACAGTCGCTTCCGGGCTTCGCCCGCGGTGATGCCATTCTCGCCACAGGCCCGCCAGGCCACGGGGCGGCCCAGACGCGACGCCAGCGCAGCGGCCAGTTGCCCGGGCAGGGCGAAGTCCAGGCAGGAGGCACCGACACCGGCGACAGTAGACTCACCAATCAAAAGCAGACGCAGGGGCGCGCCCTCGAGCCCGCCCCCGGCAAGACCGCTCTCAGGCCCGGCGGCAGGCGCCAGGCGCAGGGCGGTACGGCGGGTATGCACAGCCATGGGCAGCGCCAGGGGCAGCAGCGGCAGCGCCGCTACCCACCAGCACAGCCCGGCCAGGCGAATCACAGCTGGACGTCTACCGCTTGGGCCGAACGGGTCGCCTTGGCCCGCGCCAGGTCAGTGGATTCGTCCCGCGCCAGGGCCACACCCATGCGGCGCTGGCCGCCTACTTCCGGCTTGCCGAACAGGCGAAGGGCGGTATCCGGTTCGCTGAGGGCGGCACCCAGGTTGCCGAAGCTGACTTGGCTGGACGTGCCTTCGACCAGGATCACCGCCGAAGCGGACGGCCCCACCTGGCGGATTGCCGGGATCGGCAGACCGAGGATGGCGCGCGCATGCAGGGCGAATTCGGACAGGTCCTGGGAGATCAGGGTCACCAGACCGGTGTCATGCGGACGCGGAGAAACCTCGCTGAACCACACCTGATCGCCCTTGATGAACAATTCGACACCAAAGAGACCGCGCCCCCCCAGGGCCTCGGTCACTGCCTGGGCAATGCGCTCCGATTCGGCCAGGGCCTTCGGGCTCATGGCCTGGGGTTGCCAGGACTCGTGGTAGTCCCCCTTCACCTGGCGGTGGCCGATGGGCGCACAGAAGCTGGTACCGCCGACGTGGCGCACGGTGAGCAAGGTGATTTCGTAGTCGAAATCGATGAAGCCCTCGACTATCACCCGCCCCTTGCCGGCGCGACCACCTTCCTGGGCATAGTCCCAGGCCGTCTGGAGGTCAGCGTCGGACTTCAGCACCGACTGGCCCTTGCCGGAGGAACTCATGATCGGTTTGACCACGCAGGGGTAGCCAACGCTGGCCACAGCGGCACGGTAGTCTTCGAAGCTGTCGGCGAAATGATAGGGCGAAGTGGGGACGCCCAGCTCCTCAGCCGCGAGACGACGGATGCCTTCCCGGTTCATGGTCAGTTGGGCGGCGCGAGCGGTAGGCACCACGGTGAAGCCTTCAGCTTCCAGCTCGACCAGGGTCGCAGTGGCGATGGCTTCGATCTCCGGCACGATGTAGTGCGGTTTTTCCTGCTCGATCACCGCACGCAGGGCGGCACCATCCAGCATGCTGATCACATGGCTGCGATGGGCCACTTGCATGGCGGGGGCATCCGCATAGCGGTCAACGGCAATCACTTCGCAGCCGAGGCGCTGGAGTTCGATCACCACCTCCTTGCCGAGCTCGCCGGAGCCGCACAGCAGTACACGGGTCGCGCTGGGCGACAAGGGGGTTCCAATACGGGGCATGTCGTTTCCTCGGGGAGTCAAGAGGCCTGGGTCGGGGACGTCATGAACAGGCCACTGGCCTTGGCACGCTCGAAACAGCGCACCAGGACCTCGCGGCGTTCGGCATTGTCCATGCGGCCCCAGCGGGTGATTTCATCGGCGGTGCGCTGGCAGCCGCTGCAGATGTCATGGTCATCCAGCACACAGACCTGCACACAGGGCGAGCGGACGGGGCGTTCGGCGTCCATCAATCGTCCTGCTCCGACAGGTCGCGCGCATAGCGCTGGGCGTTGTGTACATAGTGAGCGGCACTGGCCTCGAGCATCTTCTTCTGTTGCTCGGTCAGCTCTCGCACCACCTTGCCGGGGGAGCCCATGACCAGTGAGCCGTCGGGGATTTCCTTGCCTTCGGGAATCAGCGCATTGGCGCCGATGATGCAGTACTTGCCGATCTTCGCGCCGTTGAGGACCACGGCGTTGATGCCAATCAGGCTGAAGTCTCCCACCGAGCAGCCGTGCAGCATGGCGTTGTGACCGATGGTGACGGAGCGGCCAATGTTCAGCGGGTAGCCCATGTCGGTGTGCATCACAGTGCCATCCTGGACGTTGCTGTTCTCACCGATGTGGATCAGTTCGTTGTCGCCGCGCAGCACGGCACCGAACCAGACGCTGGCACCGGCATCAAGGCGGACCTTGCCGACCAGGGTGGCATTGGGGGCGGCCCAACTGTCGGGGTGGGCTTCGACCTGGGCGGTTCCAAGGCGGTATTTCATCAGGCGCTCCTCGGAAGGGCTTATTTGAGTTTTATGAAGCTTTCGGGCGCACGGGTCATGTCGATCCGGGCGTCGTACACCAGGTTGACCAGTTCGACGACCATGATCGCGGTCAGGCCCCAGATCTTGTATTCGCCATACTGGTAGCTGGGCACGTACCAACTGCTGCCGAGGTAGTCGATGCGGTGGGTCACCTGCCGGGGGTCGTCACGGAAGAATTCCAGCGGCACGCTGAAGACCGAGTCGATCTCACCGTCGTTGGCCTTGTACTGGACGAAGTCCGGAACCAGCCCCACAAAAGGCGTGACCTTGATGCCATGACGAGAGACCAGGGTGCTGAGCGGGCCGATGACCTCCACCAACCCCGGAGGCAGACCGACTTCTTCTTCCGCTTCACGCAGGGCGGTGCGGATCAGGTCGGGGTCTTCGGGATCGCGACGGCCACCAGGAAAGGCGACTTCACCGCCGTGAGTGGACAGCCCACTGGCGCGCAGGGTCAGGACGAGTTCGGGCTCGTCGCTGCGCGTGATGGGCACCAGCACAGCCGCTTCGGGGAAGTCGTGATCGGTCTCCAAGGTTCTCGGGGAGTAGCTCTGCACACGACGGAGCAGGTCATCCAGCATGGACTTTCTCATTGTTCTCGACTGCCGGGCATCATGGCACGAACCTTGGGGACGCCCAAGCCCCGCGCCGACCGGCCGCACCATTCACCACCTTTGGTTTGCCCTGTACACCGCTTGCCGTGCGACACCATGCCGCGCCAAGATGAGCGCCTGAACCAGAGGAACCCCGATGAAATTCTGCAGCCAGTGCGGCGGCCTGGTCGCCCAGCGCATTCCCGAAGGCGATAACCGCCTGCGCTATGTATGCGAGCGCTGCCACACCATCCATTACCAGAATCCGCGCATCGTCGCCGGCTGCCTGCCAGTGTGGGAGCAGCAGGTGCTGCTCTGCCGTCGCGCCATCGACCCGCGCAAGGGGTACTGGACGCTACCCGCCGGTTTCATGGAGAACGGCGAGACCATGGAACAGGCCGCCACCCGCGAAACCCTCGAAGAAGCCTGCGCGCGGGTGCGCAACCTCAGCCTCTATACCCTGTTCGATCTGCCGCACATCAGCCAGGTGTACACCTTCTTCCGCGCCGAACTGGTAGACCTGGACTTCGCAGCCGGTGACGAAAGCCTGGAAGTACGCCTTTTCCACGAACGGGATATTCCCTGGTCGGAGCTGGCTTTTCCCACGGTAGGCCGTACCTTAGAATGTTATTTCGCTGACCGTACCGGGCAGGTCTTCCCGGTGCGCAACGAGCCCTTGGCACCGTTGCTGGCCTACTACAAAAAAGCCTGACCGCTAATCTGCTTACTTGAACACTGTGGGGATGTTGTGCCGATGCGCTGGTTGCTAGTCGTATTAATCATGAGCCTTTCGGCTCTCGCCCAGGCGAGCACCACGCCGACGCTGGGTGGCAAAGCCATCGACAAGGTCATGGTGGTGAAATCGGAGCGCAAGCTGCTGCTGATGAATCGCGGTGACATTCTCAAGACCTACCGCATCTCGCTTGGCAAGCAACCGCTCGGTGCCAAGCTGCGCGAAGGCGACCAGCGCACCCCGGAAGGCTTCTACTGGATTGACTGGCGCAAGACCAGCGACAAGTTCAACCTCTCCATGCACATCTCCTACCCCAACGCCCGCGATGCCGCCAAGGCCCGGGAAAAGGGCGTATCACCGGGCGGCATGATCATGATCCACGGCACCCCGCTGGATGAGGAATACCCGGAGTGGTACTTCCATACGCTGGACTGGACCGAAGGCTGCATCGCCATGAGGAACTCGGACATGCGCGAAATCTGGAGCCTGGTGAAAGACGGCACCCTGATCGAGATCCGCCCCTGAGTGCATCAGCCACGAAAAGGCGCCATTTGGCGCCTTTTTTGTGGACTCTGAATCAGGCCGAAGTACGCGAAGCCCGGCAAGTGACCGGTTCGGAGGATGGCTTGCACCGGTGTTCTGCAAGGGCCACCGATGCACGATGAGTGAGCGAACTCATTCGCGAATCGCGGCCCCTTCCCCACACACCGGCAACGCCTCGCAATGCCCCTTGATCGCGGCCCCTGCGGCCAGGGACGCCGCCAACCGCGAATCATGGGGTGCCAGTTGGCGAGCGCAGGCCCGCGCTTGACTGGCCTGGGCCGTACAGCCTTTCTCGTTGAGCACCTCGGAGAGGTTGAACCAGCCCAGCGCGTAGTCCGGCTTGCGCCTCAGGCTTTCACGCAAGGCACGCTCGGCACCGTCGCGATCGCCATCGGCATAGCGTGCGTTGGCCAGGGCGAAGAGCGGTAACGGCTCCTTCGGCCAGTGTTCGGCAGCGGTGCGGTAGGCACGCTCAGCCACCGGGCGCTGGGCGGTTTCCTCCAGGTCACTGGCGGCCTTGAGCCAGGGTTCCAGCTGCGCCTCTGCCGGTAGCTGGTCCGCAGGGACCGTCACCACGGCCCAACGCTCGGCGCGCTGCCAGGTGCGGTCGAAGCTGCGCAGGTCGGTGACCCAGCGTTTCTCGGTGCCGGAACGCAGCACCAGTTCATCCTTGCTGCGATCGAAACCCACCACCACCGCAAAGTGCCAACGCGGCAGCCAGTCCAGGCCGAGGTTCTGCATTACCAGCACCGGATTACCGGCCGCCACCTGTGCCAACAGCGCATCCAGGCTTGGCTGCAGCGGGTAGACCAGCATGCCGTGCTGACGCGCGGCGGCCACCAGTTCCAGCTTCAGGCTGCCCTGCCTGGCGGGCAGATAGACCTTCGGCGCCAGCGCCTCAGGCGAGGTCTGCACTCCGCGCTGCACCAGCAACGTAGCCAGGGCCGCCGGACCGCACTGGTAGATCTCCTGCGGGTAGAACGGCGTCTGGGTCAGCTCCACCCGTTGCGGCAGTCGATCGCTGTGCGGTGACAGCATGGGTTGCTGCCCGGCACAGCCCGCAAGTGCCAGCGTCAGCAAGGCAAGCCAGAACCGCATCAGTTGATGCACTTGATGAAGCTGAAGATGTCCGTGGCGCAGAGCATGTCGGTGATGATGAAGATCACCAGGAACAGCACGATGATGCCCACCCAGCCACCGGCCGGTTCCTGCTCCAGGCGCTGGTTGAACTGCTGCAGTTCGGCCGGTGTCAGGCTGGCGATTCGCGCTTCCACCTGTTCACGCGGTACGCCAAGGGATTCGAGCTTCTGCTGCACCTGCTTGTCGTCGAGCATGGCGCGCAGTTGTGCCTGGTCCACCGGTTGCTGCTGCGGCAACTGCTGCTCCTGCAGGGCCTGGGGGGTGCCGATCATAGCGGCCTGGGCCAGGGGCATCTGGGCGAGGAAGAGGAACTGGCTGGCAATCAGGCAGGAAGCGAGACGACGGTTGCAAGGACGCGAGAGCATGGTGGTTTCTCCAGATATTGTGGCCAGTTGACCACGGAACGTGTTTTCCGGTTCCAGCTTTCCTAAAACAAACGCGGAAAATTCACACTGATATTCAGATTATTGCTGAACTCCGGCCGGTAGCTATAGAATGCGAAACATTCCCATTTGCTTCCGAGTCTTGCTCTTGAATCACGGTGCCGACGCCCTTCCGCCTCCGCCGGCCGAATCCCTGCACAAGCTCTACAGTGACCACCATGGTTGGCTGACGGGCTGGCTGCGCCGTCGCCTGGGCTGCCCACAGAATGCCGCCGATCTCGCCCATGACACCTTCCTGCGCGTGCTGCTGGCACGGGAAAAACCCGTGATCCTGGAGCCCCGCGCCTTCCTCACCACAGTGGCCAGGCGCGTACTGGCCAACCACTACCGCCGCCAGGACATCGAGCGCGCCTACCTCGAAGCCCTCGCCGCGCAACCGGAAGCCCTGGCCCCGAGCGAAGAGGAACGCGCCATCATCCTGGAAACCCTGGTGGAGCTGGACCGCCTGCTGGACGGCCTGCCAGCCGTGGCGAAGAAGGTATTCCTGCTGGCCCAGGTGGACGGCATGACCTACGCCGAAATCGCCGAACAGCTCGACATTTCCCTCTCCACCGTCAAGCGCCACATGGTCAAGGCAGCCCAGCGCTGCTACTTCGCGGAGAGCTTCTGAGATGAACCTCTCTGTCGTGGACCGCAGCCGAATCGCCCCGGCCGTTGCCGAGCAGGCGGTCGAATGGCTGGTGGAATTGCAGAGTGGCGAAGTCAGCGAACAGCGTCGCCGGGCCTGGCAGGACTGGCGCAGCGCCGACGCCGAACATGAACGCGCCTGGCAGCGTATCGAGGCGATCAACCTTGGCCTGCGAGGTCTGGACACGCCGCTGACCCTGGCAGCCTTGGGCGCCCCCGCCCGCCGCAGCCGCCGCGAGGCCCTGAAACTCCTGGTGCTCTGCGTCCTGGTGGGCGGTGGTGCGATCAACCTGCGCGACAGCGCACCCCTGCTGGCCCTGCGCAGTGACGAGGCCACCGGTATCGGCGAACGCCGAGCGCTCAATTTGGCCGATGGCTCGCGCCTGGAACTGAACACCGCCAGCGCTGTGGATATCCGCTTCGATGCCAGACAACGACTGATCGAGATGCGCCAGGGGGAAATCCTCGTCGATGCCGTCAGCGACTCACGTCCGCTGCGCATCCACACGCCTCAGGGGCTGATCGAAAGCCGTGGTGGCCGCCTCAACGTGCGCATCCTCGAACGCAGCAGTCGGGTCAGCCTGTTCGATGGCAACGCCGATCTGCTGGCCGACGGTCAGAGCCAGTCGCTGCTGCCCGGCCAGCAGGCCAACCTCTCGCCGACGCGCATCGGTCCACCGAGAAGCGCCAGCGAAGACAACATGGCCTGGACCCAGGGCATGCTGGTTGCCAGCCATATGCGCCTGGACGACTTCCTTGCCGAACTGGGCCGCTACCGTCGCGGCCACCTCGGCTGCGACCCACAGGTGGCCGGGCTGCTGATCTCCGGCAGTTACCCGCTGGACAACACCGAACGCATTCTCGCCATGCTGCCCAAGGCGCTGCCGGTGGAGGTGCACAGCCTGACGCGTTACTGGGTCAAGGTACATCCGCGCGCCACGAGCTGATGACGAAGTACCGAAGCTATGGGTATCGCTGCGCTCCACGCCATCCTACAAAGCCGCGCGTTCATGCATTCGTAGTTCGTAGGGTGGACCACGCTTCATCGGTCCACCGTTCGAGGCTCGATCGGGCTCCGTTGGTGGATGTGAAAAGCGACATCCACCCTACGCAAGGGCCGACACGGCGAAACCATTTATTTTTTTTGCGAAAGCTGAGCCTTTTTTTCGATCTCGCGTGACAAGGCAGGCAGAGACCCTTCCTTTTTACCGACGAGACGCCGCCATGCAGTCCCCGCAACGCCTTCGCACCCTCCCCCGCACGCCCCTTGCCCGCGCCCTGATGCTGGGCCTGGGCCTGGCTGCAGTCCTGCCCGCGCCGACCATTGCCGCCAGCCAGGAAATCAGCGCCGAAAGCCAGCTCCAGGCCTTCGACATTCCCGCAGGCCCGCTGGAGTTGGCGCTCAATCAGTTCGGTCGCGAAGCCGGCGTGCTGCTGTCCTTCAGCCCCGAGCTGACCGCGGGCCGCCAGACCCAGGGACTGCACGGTCAGTACGGCGTCGACGAGGGCCTGCGCCAACTGCTGGCCGGTAGCGGCCTGCAGGCCGTGGCCCAGGATGGCGGCTACAGCCTGCAGTCCAGCGGCGCGGCCATCGAAGTGGATCGCCAGGTCGTGATCGGCTCCCGCGCGCCGACCAGCATCAGCGAGCTGCCAGGCACCGTCTGGATCATCGACGCCCCTCAGCTGCAGGAGCAGACCAAAGGTGGTGTGCCCTTCAAGGAAGCCCTGGGCCAGTTGATTCCCGGCCTCGACATCGGCCCACAGGGCCGCACCAACTACGGCCAGAACATGCGCGGCCGTAGCGCCCTGGTGATGATCGACGGCGTCTCCTTGAACAGCTCCCGTGGCATCAGCCGCCAGTTCGACTCCATCGACCCGTTCAACGTCGAACGCATCGAAGTGCTCTCCGGCGCCAGCGCGGTCTACGGCGGTGGCGCCACCGGCGGCATCATCAACATCGTCACCAAAAAGGGCGAGTCAGGCCCGGCGCGCTTCAACAGTGAAGTGGGCCTGCGCAGCGGCTTCGAGACCAGCCAGGACCACGATTGGCGCGTCGCCCAATCCGTCAGCGGTGGCAGTGAGCAGATCAAGGGCCGCGCCTCGGTCGCCTACCAGAAGAATGGCGCCGCCTACGACGGCAGCGGCGACCAGGTGATGCTCGACATCACCCAGACCGACCTGCAGTACAACCAGTCGGTGGATGTCATGGGCAGCCTCGACTTCGCCTTCGCCAACGGCCACAGCCTGAGCCTGGGCGCCCAGTGGTACGACTCCGGTTACGACGGTGACAAGGGCGTCGACCTCGGCCGCAACTTCCGTGGCCTGCGCGGCCTGGAGCCCTTCGAGATCGAAGGTGGCGCCAGCTTCGACCGCGAGCCGCGCACCGAGCGCCAGCAGGTCAACGCCACCTACCACGCCCCCGAAACGCTCGGCCACGACCTCTATCTGCAGGCCTACTACCGTAGCGAGGAAATGGCCTTCCAGCCCTACCCGAGCATCGCCTTCACCGGCACCGGCGCGATCAACCCTGCCCGCTCCTATTACTCCGCCTCCCAGCAGGACACCGACTACTACGGCCTGAAAGCCGTGCTGGTGAAAGAGTGGGATCGCTTCACCCTGACCTATGGCGCGGACATAGAGCGCGAGAGCTTCGACGCAGACCAGGCCCTGTTCGACCTCGACACCGCTGCCCAGACCGGAGGCCTGGTGGCCGACGAATACGCCAAGGTCGGCCGCTACCCCGGCATCGACACCGACAGCAACTCGCTGTTCGCCCAGGGCAATTGGCGCGCCACCGACGCCCTCACCCTGTCGGGTGGCGTGCGTCGCCAGCGCACCAACAACGATGTCGGCGACTTCGTCGCGGCGGCCCAGCAGATCCAGATCAGCAAGGGCAACGGCACCAGCGCCGACGCCATTCCCGGTGGCGAGAAGGACTACCAGGTCGACCTCTACAACTTCGGTGCCGTCTACAAGCTGAATAAGGCCCAGCAGGTCTGGGCCAACTACTCCGAAGGCTTCGAACTGCCCGACCCGGCCAAGTACTACGGCCAGGGCACCTACTCCGCCGCGCCGGTCAACGGCCATTGGGTCCTGCAGAAAGGCGTGAACGTCGAGGACTCGGCCCTCGATGGCATCAAGACCAAGCAGGTGGAACTTGGCTGGCGCCACTACGACGGCAGCCTGGATGCCCAGTTGGCGGCCTTCTATGCCTGGTCCGACAAGAGCATCACCTACAACCGCACCACCTTGCTGGTGGAGCAGTTGGACAACAAAAAGCGCAACTACGGCCTGGAAGGTCAGGCCAACTACTGGCTGACCGAGAACTGGCAGGTGGGCACCAGTGCGCTGGCGATCCGCTCCCAGCAGAAGATCGACGACCGCTGGCAGAAACAGGACGTGACCGCCGCCAGCCCCTCCAAACTGACCGCCTTCGTCGGCTGGCGTGACGACGACACCAGCCTGCGCCTGCAGGGTGTGCGTACCTTCAACCTCTCCGACGACGGCAACGTCCTCGCCAGCGGCCAGTTCGATGGCAACGACCACAAGATCGACGGCTATACGACCTTCGACCTCCTAGGCAGCCAGGTCCTGCCGGTGGGCACCCTCAACTTCGGCATCCAGAACCTGCTGGACAAGGACTACACCACCGTCTGGGGTCAGCGCGCCCAAGTGTTCTACAGCGCCAACATCCCCGCCGACCTGTTCGACTACCACGGCCGTGGCCGTACCTACAGCCTGAGCTACAGCGTGGAGTTCTAAACCCTCTCCCCCACCCCCTCTTCCTGACGGGAGAGGGGTGACGCCCGGTTCACCTTCTACACAGGAACGGTAGCCCGGATGCAATCCGGGAATGACCACACCCTCGCTCCCGGATTTCATCCGGGTTACGGACTTTCGGAACAGCCCGGTAGAAGGGGCGAATTCATTGGCTATGTCTGCGTTAAGTGTTGCTAGTACGTCCTGAGCCAGGCTGCTTGCCGAGTTCTGCGGATGCTTCTGGTTTCGTCCCCCCGGACGAGTCCCTTTCTCAAGCGCCGAAAGGAACCAAAAGGCTTGCCCCTGCATCCGG
>NZ_SSOK01000013.1:0-9930 GCF_029871195.1 Pseudomonas sp. BN415 | reverse complement strand
GTAGCCTTCCTAAGAAACACCTTCTACAGCCTGCAGGGTGAAGCCAAACTCAGCAGCCCGCCGGTGCAAGCCTTTGACCACGCGCTCGCGATACTTTTGCTCGTAGTGGTCGGCACCGGGATCCTGATAGGCCATGCCGAAGCGCATGGCGTTGTAGAACAGGATGGCGATCTTGCGTGCCGTGGCGGTCACCGCCTTGGCCTTGCCAATGCGCGCCGATAAGCGTCGATAAAAAGCGCCCAACGCTGTGTTCGTTCTGCCAATGGTCACCGCAGCCAGGCGCAGATGCGCGGTGACCCGATTCTTGGTCTTGCGCGTGTGGGCGGACAGCACTTTGCCGCCACTGATCCGGCACCCCGGCGCCAGGGTCAGCCAGGCGGTGAAGTGCTGCGCGGTACGCCAGCGGCTCAGATCCGTACCGCACTCGGCGACCAGGCGCAGTGCCAAGTAGGGGCCGATGCCGTGGATCTGGGTCAGATCGACGCCGACCAGTTGATAGAGCAAGGCGCGCACATCGAAGTTGAGCGCATTCGGCTGCCGCGTGCGGTGGCGTGGTTTCGGCAGCGGCGAACTGGGCAACGGCTTTTGCTGGGCGAGTCGCTGCAGGCTCTGGGCTATTTGCCGGTCACAAACCTCGAGCTGCACCTGGTAGGCGTCGTACATGGCCAACGCCTGAGCCAGGGCGAACACGTGCTCCGGTTGGTAGTTGCCGACCAAGGCACTCTGGATGACCTCGAGACTGGACTTGCAGCGGGTATCGCGCATGGCCGCCAATCTTGCCGGATCTCGCTCGCCAGCGACGATGGCCCGAAGGATGCGCATACCCGTGGCCCCGGTAATGTCGGTGACCACATGCTGCAATTGCAGGTTCATGTGGGTGAGCGCCTTCTGCATGTGCTGGATATGCGCGGCGGCGTAATCGAGGTGGCGCTCGCGCAAGCGCAGATAACTGCGCAACGCGGCGATCTCGCGATCAGGATGGAAGCTGGCACGCAGCAAGCCACAGGCATGCAGGCGCTGGATCCATTGGGCGTCGTTGACGTCGGTCTTGCGCCCAGGCACCGCACGAGCATCCCGCGCATTGGCCAGCACGACCTGCAGGCCATGGCTCTCGAGAATCTCGTAGACCGGAATCCAATACACCCCGGTCGACTCCATCGCCACCGTGGTGATCCCGAGATCGACCAGCCAATTGGCCATGCGCTCCAGGTCGGCGGTAAACGCCTTGAACGTTTGCACCGACTCTTCGGCGAGATCGACGGGCACTGCCACCACATGGAAGCGCGAACCGATGTCGATGCCGGCTGCACGTTCGTGAATCACTGGCAGACCCTGTCGTTGCGAACTGGACGTCTTCATGAGAACCCTCCACTCACCGGAAGTGCTGGACGGGGACTCGGATCAGATCACATTCCTAAACGGGGTCACGAAACGCGCCACCACTCACGGGTCCGCAGCTTCCCCTGGGTCAGGTTTTTTGACGGGGACGGTGCCTCCAAAAAGCAGACGACCACTGTCCAGCGCTGTCAGTGTAGTGACCGTGTTTCTATCCCAATGGGCCGCGGTGCGCCGGGGAGGCGGTTTTTTAGGATCTCTTTCTCCCGCTCCAAACGCCGGACCTGGGCCTCCAGCTCCTGGATACGCCGCTGTTCGGGCGTCAGGGCCTTGCTGTGCCCAGGCGTCTTGCCACTACGCTCCAAGCCCAATTGCTCGACCCAGCGTCGTAGCGCGGTTGGCCCCACACCCATGGCCTTGCAGGCCGCCGGCACCGAATAGCCCTGATCCAGGACCAGGCTGGCGGCTTCGAGTTTGAACTCGGGACTGAAGAATCTTCTGCTCATGAACACCTCTGTTGTGGGCGAAGCTTAACGCCCTATCGGGGTGTCCAGAATCATTAGGCCACTTCAAAGCGCCCTCCCCTTCTGAACAAAAGCTATTTGATGAGCCAGGATGAGGCCGGATATAAGGCACAGCGCTCCTTAGAAAAACGATTAGGCAAATCACTTGGACTCGACCTATCAAAGGATCTAAATCTAAGCCGTACAGCCTTTGATCAAGCACTAGAGACCCATCAACTAGAAGTAAAAGGCCTGAAGCTTTTCGCCAAAAAAAAGCGCAATACCGATTAGACTGCACCTTTTACAGGGCGGCAATATGTTGCTGAGCGCCCGTTCTCACTGGAGTTCAGCCCCATGATGCGTCCCGATGCCAAGGTGAAGAAGGTCTACCACTATCCCAAGCCCGTTGACTTTCGTAAATCCATCAACGGTCTGGCCGCCCTGGTTTGGTGTTCAGTCACCGAGCTCTGGCTTCATGATGGCGCGGATTTCGTATAGCTTGCTGCTCACGTCATGAAGCTTGCTGATGAATTCGTCCAGCAACTCGTTCGTGACTTCAAAGTATCGATTTTTTTCGTCAAAACGGCGGTGCAGAATTTGCTGACTGGCCTTGTTGGTAATCGGGTAGGCATGCACGATGTCCGAACGTCGGGTGTTCAGCGCTTGGAACATGTCAGCGGCGACGCGGCCAATAGGCCCAACTGCTAGCTTCGAAGCCTTGGCTTTCTTTACGCTTTTGCGGAATTCGCTCAGGATCTCGCCGCCTGTTTTTGCCTGAAGCACTGTACGGTTCACGAGCGGATCCAGATGGTGAGCTACTTCGGACATGAAACTGCTTAGGGAAGCAAAGCAGTACAGCGCGCCCCCTAACCGGTAAATGTATCCATCGTCAGCAGGTAGCGCGAGACGCGTGAGTCCTCTGATGGCTTTAGTGTTCAGCTCGATTGTCATGGCGCGTACTCCAACTTCCTTATCATGTACAGAGGATGCCGGGTTCAGCTCTGCGAACCCGGGCTGTGTTTAGTAGGGGAAGTATTTCTTGAGCTTGCGGTGCAGCCAGCTGAATACCCGGATCAGGATTTGCAGCTTGCGATAGAAGTCATCGGTGTCGACCAAAAAGCCCAGTCGCTTGCGTAGCCGCACTCTCTCGCTATTCACCGCTTTGTACGCAAGGGTATCAGTCAGGCCTGCTGCAACCATGTTCTGTTCAACCTCGCTCAATCGGCAGTACACGGCTATCTCGACTGCGTGACGCTTGAAATGACGCCGGTTGAAAACACGATGCTTGCCGAGCAGCAGCAAGTAGGCGCCGAAGCCCGCCAGAAAGATCTGCCACATACTGATCTCAAGCCCCTGAGATGCCAAAAACTCGGCAGGTTAAGGCCCCTGCCAGCAGGCTATCGCAAATAACACAGGCCACATGGCAATGGGAACAGCGCTTGGCTCGTGGGAGGGTAGTGCAACAGCAGCTTGTAGATAGAGCGGAAACGGGTCATGGCAACTCCTGGATGAAGGCTGTCCTGACCTGAAGGGCTTGGACTCACTCAAGCTTCCAGTCTTCAGCAGATTCCTTGCAACTCAAGTGGCTCCAGTTGGTGTCCATCCCTACATGTGGCTCCTTGTGGGAAGCGCTCGGCCTGCAAGCGCTGCGGATCGGCCAAAACTCAATGCGGAAATCAAATCCGAACAGTCGCCATGCTCTAGCTACTGTAGCCATAAACACCCAACGATAAATTCAGAGGTAAGCTCTAACCAGTCTCGGGGAACAAGGTAAATGCATGAGCGCATGCCTACTCCTCGGGCTTGCTATTTGAGAGCACGTACCCGGCAACGGTGCCAAGAAGAGCCGCAAGAGTTTCGGTTTGGAATTTCGTCAATATTGCAAGAATCAGAATTGTTGGGATGAACAGAACAACACCAATTGCCTTGAGAGAGTTTGGGCCGAAACCCTGGCCTTTGGCTTTGATGCGCTTATAAACAATATTCAAGCCATAAAGCATGACCACTGCTGCGGCGGAGACAGCAATAAAGTGTACCCATGTTAACTCTGGTTGTGACAATGCTGGTTGCTCCTTTTAGATGTACAACAAAGGTCTCGGTGCGCAATTCTAGCCTGAATCCACTCGTAAACCTCACTTTCGACCCAACCGACGCTACGGCTAGTCAATGGAACTGGCTTTGGGAACGTACCAGCGCCTATGAGCTTGTAGATGGTCGACCGGGCCAGGCCTGTTGAGCCGACAACATCTCTCAAGCGGATGATCCTCGTAAAAGAATCTTTATTAACCAAAACGTCTCCGGCCAACAAAAAATATTCTTCGTCCCTCCTATTACAGGTTGGCCTGTAATAGGAGTGAATTATTTACTTAGTATGGATCCGGATGAACAGAAAGGGCGCACACCATATCAAAGATCGCAGCGACCGCCCTCTCTATCCTTAACCAACCAAACCAAGACGACTCTGCATCGAGATAGCAAGAGGAACAATGTCGTTCAGATTGCCAGCTGAACAACCTCCTTTAAAGACTTAACATGCCCCATCTTGTGCAAACCCACCTCAACCAAAGAGGCAACGCACCTAATAGGATCCCACTCCAAACTGCACTCAAAAACAAACTGTCTCAACAGCGCTTCATAGATATCCATGTGCTCCCCAAACAGAGTGGGGGCATTGAATTCCTGCCCATCGAGATCAGAAACACTAGCATTACCCAACCCATTAATATCTTTAAGCGCCGTTGAAATAGCAAATCGGCAAAGAATATTTGGAGTAAGGCCTGTCTTAGATTTTAAATATTTCAGCTTCGCAGTGGATGCTGACGAAATCTTAAACTTGTGCGGAAAAGAATTCATACGCCCCCCTTGCTTCTCCAAAAATACCCTTCCTCAACCCGCGTGGAGCGTGAGTCCGGCGAGTAAACCAGATGATAGGAATGAGATATATTTGACTTAAGCCCCTCATAGAAAGCGTAATCGATCTCTGTATCAGTAGAAAGAATAATTACTTGATGACTTGTTTTGGGGAAATAATTCTCTACCAGCTTTCTTCTATGCACCGAATCCAATCGCCCAAGAGGCGTATCTATTACTACCGGCAAGCTTCTTCCTGAAGTACGAGCTAAAGCCTCAAGAATGGAAATAGCGAATATCTGCTTTTCACCGGCCGATAGTTCACTTTTCTTAATTACCACGCCACTTTCGTCAAGAAGCTGGACTTCAAAAGTAGACGAATCTACAGAAATAGATAGGTGGCGATCCTCTTTTCGAGCAAGCCTATTAAAGGAAGAGAAGAACTGCGCTTGCAACTCACGCAATTTCGTTTCACGAGCTTGCTTTGAAAATTCTTTTAATACATCACGCGCCTGCTCGGCCAATGAGAAAATTTTCCCTTTCTCAGCTGACTTCAAAGCCTCGGAATGCAGCTCATCAAGTCGTCGCGCTACAAATGAAGCCTGGTAAAGCAGCTTTTTCACGTCCTCGGCTATAGCAGTTCTCAAGGCCTTGAGAGCACCCAATTTTTCCTGATAAACCGATTGTTCCTTAAACAAAGGTATCAATACGTTTTCATCAGGAGCTCGCGCCATGTTCTCACCGAGCGCATCAATAAGAGCGTCTATGTCTTCAAGCTCTGTAGATAAAACATTAGCACGCTCCTTATCGATCTTTAGCGCTCTATTCAGCCGATCCTTAGTCGCTGCAATTCGAGAGTCCGAAGCATCATGCAAAGTAGATACAGCATCTTCACCCTTTTGCAGAGCCCCACTAAAAGTCTCTAGATAAATACTCTTTATGGCATCTTCATTGTCAATTAACTGAGGAAGATTTCTTCTCATAGCCTGAATAAATGCAGACTCTTGCCCCTTAATGAAACCCGCCAACTCCTTGAGATTGCGAGCCTCACGCTCAGAGTTCAGCTGATTCAATAATTTGCCAGCAAGTTTTCGAGAGATTGCTAAAGGCAACAGCCCACTTGCAAGATCATGCAAAGAGTCCTCGATGGCTTTTTTTCTCGCTATAAGCACCTCGAGCTGCAAGCTTTCTTCTTGCCTAGAAGAGCTCCAAGCCCCACCTCTAGCTTTAATCTGCGCATCGAAACTAGAAATGACTTTCTCTGTTTCTACAATTTCAATCTTGAGCTGAAGAAGACGCTCTTTCGCCGACTCGATTTTGGCCTTAACAGTAGAATATTCATTATTGGCCGCAGCAATTCTTTCTTTCCGTTCCTGAGACGCCCCTTTAGCTGCCCGAGTTCTGACCAAAATAGATAGATCCGAATCAAGGCGATCGATAATATCGAGCCCTAGAAGCTTGTTAATCGAATCTCGGAGAGCGCCGCCAGTGGTCTCCTCCGCCAGACTAGAAATTTTCTCACCATCAAAAAAGAAAAGCTCAGACACCCCGATAGGAATAAGTTCATTCAAAAAAGATTGAGCTTGCTCATATGAAAGCTCTGCGAGCTCCTGACCATCCCTAGAGATAATCAGCCCCTCTTTAACTCTCTCGGAACGATCAAAACTCCAATCTCGCTTAAGATGATAAGTAGATATGACCCCATGCTGCGCATATCGAAAGGTTAACTCTAGTGCTGCTCTACTCGGCTGAGCAATAGCAAGAGGAGCTCGATGAATGCACTCTTTGAGATACTGATGATACTCAGAGATCGTAGCGCCACTACCAAGCACTCCCCGCCCATATAGCGCCAGCTTAAGAGCAGACAGGATGGTAGTCTTACCACCTCCATTTAGCCCACCGAACAGAACTATTGGCGCAGGCTTACCTCTCTTAAGCTTTGGAACAAGATCAAAATTGTGAAGTCCACTAAAAACTCGAAAATCAAGTACAGAAAGCGAGTCTATGATCATTGCAATAGACCCTCTACTTCACGTTTCAATACTTCAAATTCTTTACGGCATACATCTTGTTCTCGAGGAGAGGAGTGTCTTTCCAGAGCAGCCTCTAACCCCCCCCAATCCTGCTCTAAAACACGCTGGAGATCGTCTAGAATCCCTTTGCGGCGTGACAGACCTGAAAACGATAACTCAGAGTCAATTAACTTCATAATCAGCGCAGCAGGCACACCTTTTGTGCGCTCCAGCTCAGCAAGAATGACTGCATCTGGCTCGGTAAAAGCTCCAGCATCGTTCTTGATCCACTCAATATGATCTTCTGGATAAACCTCGGAGTAGATTTTGGGCAAGGAGTCCAGCCAATCTGGCTCATTCGGATCCTTAAGCCACTGCTGCCGTATAACCTGCAACTCGCCCCGGCCAATTAAATCTATGTCGTGGCCACCTGCACGAATATCTTTCTCTATATGCAGAAGCTCCTTAAGCCAAGACTTACGATAACTCATCCAGTAAGGCCCAGGAACATGCTTTGTAGCAGTACTATCGTCGTTGTCAATTGCCCCACGCGCAAACGTTACCTTACCTGTGCGGCGCTTATAGTTTCGATATTCCGTCTTGTTTTCAGGCAGAGAGCTAAAATGTAAATTATTCCTGAAATCAAGCAGTGGACGCATCCACTCTTCGCCAGTATTAACGAGCCCCTCAATAGCTTTGTCTTGTGTAACTACCGTGCAAGTCCAACAGCCAAATCGGGAGCTGCCGCAAGAAGGCGTGTTGGTGTCGATAACCAGGGGGCACTCTCCAGCATTCGACCCCTTGTACAACTCAAACAGGACTCTGTTAGATCCTCCCCACGGGCGAGGAGCACTCATTAAGTACTCCCATACTTCTTCTGACGACCAATATTCAATCGGCATATAGGTATATGCATTTGGAAGTGAGGAATGCCGTCCTAGTGCCGACCCATCGATGCGATGCCGTGCAATGACCTGAGCACGAGTTGAGCTTTCCTGGCGGCGCGAGCCCAGAACCACAACAACCTCTCCGAACTTAGCAACTTTATCTTTGATAAACTCACTAACCGGATCAATCTTCATCCGCTCTGTGCACCAACGGAACGCTTTTGTAGGCGCAGGATATCCTTTTCCTAGAAGATTAACCCAAAAAGTCTCATCAGGAGCCGGTATCACTGCATGGGCAGTCATCGGAACTTTGTCTTTAGGCGCCTGACAATTGATTGAATCAAGTGTGCTGCGAATCATGTCTACTACTACGGGCGTCTCTACCAGAGTATCAGAAGAAACAACATAGACATGCTTATGTCGCTCGCCCTCAGGCAAAAGATTTAAAGCCGCATACACAAGAGAAAGTATTACCGTTGAATCTTTACCACCACTAAAGCCAACAACCCAAGGCCGGGAATCAGCTTTGTAGATATGCTGCACCTCTCGAATTAAATCTACGAGCGGCCTGCCAGCGATGACAGTAGCCTCAAGAAAATCCTGATGGCTATTATAAAGAAATTGTTCTTCACTCATATTTCTTCAACTTTCTCTCGATTTCTTGCTCAGAAGTTGAAAGCGATATACCCAGCTTCTGCTTTATTAGATTCGCGGTCAAAACAACGTTAGTAGTAGCCTTAGAGATTCGGCCATGCACCATTGCCCTGCCCTCCCACTCCGAATTAGAGCGAGACCAATCAATATCCCTTATATTTTTAAGGATCTGCGACCATTCAGACTCTTGCCTAATGATCAAATCAGCCCCTACGATCCCCATAGCTTGCAGCATTACCCCATGAGCATGGATGTAATTGTCCCGAAGATCTGCTGTTGATAGATCTTTGTTCTTTGCTCTGAGCCAGTCGGGCATGTGGCTAGCAATTGCATTCCAGTACGCTGCCGAAAGCTCCTTCTCATTCAGAGCGACATGGTCATGCTTACCCTTTTTGAGCAATGTCTTAGATGCATTTTTTATAGCGCTTAATGTAAAGAGCTTAGAGCTACGATGAGAGAGACTAGATTTTTCCAGCTCAGTCATTCGTGTAAAAACATCGACATTTTTAACAAGGTAACGGGCCAAATCTGAAATATGATCACGATGATCATAAAGAGTGCTGATGGAATCGCTCGGGCGAACAGCATGTTTATTAAGATCAGCAAACATCTGCTGACTGCGTTGAAGCCCTTCATCAATGAAAAATAAAACTGGGATATTGTCATATCCAAGCTCTGGATTTTCCTGAATGGCTTGCTCTATTGCAGCGCGTCGATGCTGTCCATCGTTGATCAATATCTGCGCATCCATAGGTATGGATAGTATCCCAATATTCTGCCCACTCCCCGTATCTGAGAAAGGGTCGAACTGGACAGAAGCGTTTACGGAGGCCGTGATCGCAGAAAGCGTGTAATCCGCTATATTTTCTACAAGGTACGAAGCGATCTCCGGAACCCGTGCAAGATTCAGCTTCCTCTGAGCCCTCAAATCCGCTGGAACATTCTCCTCGTTGAAGACAAAAATCCTAGGGACCAGGCGCATCGGGCACATTGCGATGTAGCATGGTCTTCCAGATTGAATTCCCCGCACACATGGGAAGGAATGCACATAGCTCGACATAGAGAAACGTCCGTACGTCATTTTTCAAAATTTTAACGTACAAGCCGCCCAAAAAAAAGACTGTGCGCGCAAATACAGCCAGCAATGCTCTGCACGACTCAGACCATGCTGCAGCGGCAGGCTTTGCACAAGCGAACCAAGCCAATTGGTGCATTCCAGGTGTCCCAGCAAGCCCACACCAGTACGCCGCAACCTCTAGGCTCCAGGCTCCAAAAGACCAGCTGACTGATCAGTGCGCGCTACTGTGATCGCTAGCTCGAGAAAAGGAGGTGCAGGCTCTTAAGCGGTCTTGCCGCCCGCAGGTCTGATGCTACAGAGAGCGAGTTGGCTCAGCTGCGCCAGTCAGCGCTGGAAAGCATGAGTATCGGTCTTAGTGGATCTCCTACTCACAAGCTAGATCCCTCCTGCCTGCCGTTCGCTGGGGGGGATTCGGCCTTGCGCCGTTGGGTGAAACAGCTCCAGGCGGAACGCCAAGGCGTGACCCCGAAGAGCAAGGCGCTGACGCCCGAGCAGCAGAAGATCCAGGAGCTGGAGGCCCGGATCAGCCGGCTGGAGCGGGAGAAAGCGATCCTAAAAAACCGCCTCCCCGGCGCACCGCGGCCCATTGGGATAGAAACACGGTCACTACA